>NZ_JBHFNP010000312.1:0-7126 GCF_041929235.1 Microseira sp. BLCC-F43 | reverse complement strand
GGGGGGGATCGCCTCCCCCCTTGGCAAGGGGGGGCAGGGGGGGATCGCCTCCCCCCTTGGCAAGGGGGGGCAGGGGGGGATCGCCTCCCCCCTTGGCAAGGGGGGGCAGGGGGGGATCGCCTCCCCCCTTGCCAAGGGGGGGCAGGGGGGGATCGTCAGTTGATACAATTCCCTCGCCTCAATTGCTGAAAGCGCGGTGGGTTTTTCCAGCAATAAATGCTTCCCCGCTTGCAATACAGTTTTTGCCATTTCGTAGTGGAGAAACGGCGGCGTCGAGATGCTGACCGCTTGTACTTCTGGCAGTGCGACGATATCTTCTATGGTGGTACAGGCGTGGGGTATGTTGTGAGTGAATGCAATCGCTTGCGCCTTCTGCAAATCTCGATGATACACTGCGACAACCTCTGTGCGAGGATGCGCCTTAAATCCCGGAATATGGACTTTCTCACCAAATCCAGTACCTACAATTGCTACACCTATATTTGACTGCATCAGATGCATTCCCTTGCGCGAAGAAAACGACATTGGTTGATTGGACTTCTCCAAAAATTCTTGTGGGGTAGGCATCCTGCCTGCCAAAGAGTTTCTTTTATGGAGAGATCTATTGGACAAATCGAATGGTGAGAGGATAGCGATACAACTCACCTTTATTCGCTTTAACGGCAGCCGCGATCGCCACCGCCATTTGAAAGATCCCAAATAGAATCAATGCTCCATTTTGCCACATTTCAATTCCCCCTGGTAGTAACTGAGGTCTTTGGTTACTCTCAGGATCTACTCCTCCTAGTCTGCCTACGACCAGCAGGGAAATTAAACCTAAAATCAAGAATATCAGAAACCCGACAATGCTGTACAAAGACATCGATAGTTGAAAATTAATCGACTCTTTTCCCTCAGCTTCTACAAAAGCACTTTCGTCTTTCTTCAACCACCAAATAATTACTGGCCCCAGCAGGTTAAGGAAAGGAGGTGCGAAACCGAAGAACGCTAGCGGAATCCATATCAGTGACGAAAGATGACACAACATTCCCCATTTCTTGGCTTCTTGGTCGTTCATGGCAGTTACTTGGAATTTTTAATTCAAAATTGATTCTTTTCACCCACAACGCCCTGATGCTGTTGCTTGTTATTTAATTAATCTAATCGTCAAAGGATAGGGATAATACTGACCACCTTTAGCTTTAATTGCGGCAAAAATTACTAAAGCTAACGCTACCAAACCAATCAGCGTCAATGCGATCCCGATTATGCCAGCAGCTAAGCCAAATCCTACAATTAGTGCCCCACCAACTCGATCGGGATTCCCCCCGCTGGGTACACTAGAGCCAGCAATAATACCAACAATTATGCCCACAACTACTGCAATTATTCCTATTACAATGCCGTATATGGTGAGGGAAATTTGAAAGTTTAGCGACTCTTTTCCCTGGTCGTCAATAAACGGATGTTCCTTTTTCTTCCACAACCAAACAACTAACGGCCCTAAAATGTTAGCAAATGGCAAGGGGGGAATGCCAATAAATGATAAAAGCGCTAGAGGTATCCCTAGGAGGGAAGCGAGGTGACACCACATTCCCCAGGTTCTTGCTTCTTGGTTGATATTGTCAAACATTGGCGTTTACCTTTGGCGTTGTTTTTCTATCCATTCGATCGTCTGATATGCCAACTTTGTCCCCGATAGTCGGTCAATTTCCCGCACGCCCGTAGGACTGGTAACGTTAACTTCAGTCAGGTAGCCGCCAATGATATCAATACCGACAAAAATCAAGCCATCCCGTTGCAGGGTAGGTGCGAGTTGGGCGCAAATATCGTACTCTCGTGCGGTAATTTCGGTGGCTGCTACTCTGCCGCCCACTGCCATGTTACCGCGAAATTCTTTGCCCGTGGGGATGCGATTGACTGCGCCGATGGGTTCCCCGTTGAGCAGGATAATGCGTTTATCGCCTTCTTTGGCGGCGGGGAGGTAAGTTTGCACCATGACGGGGACTTTACCTTGTTGGGTGCTAACTTCGATTAACGAATTGAAATTGCGATCGCTCGGTTCTAAAAATAATATCCCTTCCCCCGCCTTTCCCCCCAAAGGTTTCAATACCGCCGCTTCTTTTGCTTCTACAAATTCCCGAATTACTGCCTTCTCCGAGGTAACAATTGTTTCTGGTATTGCCCCAATAAATTGCAGCGCATACATCTTTTCATTCGCCGCCCTAATGCCGTTAGGAGCGTTGATTGCTAAGGTTTTGGCTGGGTTGATATAGTCTAAAATATACGTTGCGTAAAGATACGGCACCGTTACCGGCGGATCGGTTCGCATGAATACCGCATCCATTGTTTCCAGGGGGTGAAATGCACGATCGCCCAATTGATACCAAGGCGATTGGGCCACCCAACGTCCCTCCACCAATTGCACCGGAGTTAAATGCACCCGTTCTAACACCGCCATTGCCTTGCCATCCACCACACTCAAGTGAGATGCCAGAGTTATCCAGACTTCGTGACCCAATTCTTGAGCAGCTTCCATCAGCGCCACGCTGGTATCGTGACCTGGGTCGAGCAAGTGGATCGGGTCAATGATAAACGCAAATTTCATAAGTGAGAAGGTAATGGGTAATCGGTGATAGGTAATGGGCGAGAAAGTCAGAACCGGGTTTCACAGTAGTAGCACAGCACCCGAAATATTCTGTACAAGTGAAGATTTTATGATTGCTGTGCTACTAATACCAACGATCAAGGGTAGACTTATGCCACAACTCTTGTGGGGTAGGCATCCTGCCTGCCCTCGACTCTATATTCGGTCGAGGTCTAATCACCCCTGACCGATCGCCATTGACTATACCAGCATTGGCTCTAGCTTGCCTTGGGCGTCCAAGGCGTGGAGATCGTCGCAGCCGCCGATATGCTGGTCGTTGATAAAAATCTGAGGCAGAGAACGCCTGCCATTAGCACGTTGAGCCATCTTTGCCCGTGCTACTTCATCCCCGTCGATGCAGTATTCGGTAAATTGAACCCCTTTTTTGTTCAGCAAACCCTTGGCGCGGATGCAAAAAGGACAACTACTCCAGGTATAAATTTCTACGTTCGCAGCCATAACCACCTCAAATGTTAAGTTATTTTACTTTATTTTAGTTTAGGCGCTGGGTGGTGCATGGGGGGGGGGAAATAATGATGTTAGATCTGCAATCGCAAGTAATTATCGATAGATTTGTCTCAATCAGTTTACCCAAGCGAGGCAGAGCCTCTAGAATCTTGTTCCCAGGCTGAGCCTGGGAACGAAGAAACGAAGAAGGCTGTGCCTGGGAACGAAGAAGGCTGTGCCTGGGAACGAAGACGGTAAGCTGCTGTTTGCGGTCTAAGGTGGGTTAATGACGCACTCTAGCGCTAGAGTGTGGGGATGGAAAAAGTTCGTCGGTCAACGATGGGCAATTGCATAATGCACCAGTTGGGCGAGTTTCTCACGCAGCGTGTCTAGACCCAGACGTTCGCTTGCCGAAATAAACACGGCTTGGGGAAACTCTTCTCGCGCCGATGCTAGGGCTTCGCTATTGGCGCAGTCGATCTTATTAAAAGCAACCAAAGCTGGGCCGGGAGTGACGGGCATTTCTGACAGAATCGCCATCACCGAACGAATGTGACTGTGCCACGCCGGATGGGACAAATCCACCAGGTGCAACAAAGCGTCTGCTTCGGTGACTTCTTCTAAGGTGGCGCGAAACGCATCCATCAAAGCTGGGGGCAGTTCGTGAATAAATCCGACTGTATCTGTCAGCACAATGGGCATCGGTTGTTCCGTCACTGCATCGGGAATTACCAAGCGGCGCGTGGTGGGGTCAAGCGTCGCGAATAGCTGGTCAGCGGTATAAACCTCAGCGTTGGTCAACACATTTAACAGGGTAGATTTACCTGCATTGGTATAACCGACTAAAGCGACGGAGGGAACTTCTTGGTGTTGCCGATTCTGCCGCAGGCGCGAACGGTGCGCTTGCAGTTGGTTGACTTCCTGTTGCAGGCGGGCGATGCGACGCCCAATAGCGCGGCGTTCGGTTTCTAATTTTGTTTCACCGGGACCTCTGGTACCGATACCGCCCCCTAGACGGGACATCGCTTGACCTCTCCCAGTCAGTCGCGGCAGCGTGTATTCTAACTGCGCCAGTTCTACTTGCAATTTCCCTGCCCCAGATTGGGCGCGTTGGGCAAAGATATCTAAAATGACTTCGGTGCGGTCTACTACCCGGACGCCAATTTGGGTTTCTAAGTTGCGAACTTGGGCGGGGGAGAGGTCGCGGTTAAATACAATCAGGTTTGCACCTATTGTTTGGGCGGTGAGGGCAATTTCTTGCACCTTGCCTTCCCCGACGACGGTTTGGGGATGGACGCGCGATCGCTTCTGGGTCACTGCCTGCAATACTTCACCCCCGGCAGTATCCACCAACCTTGCCAATTCTTCGATGCCGTACTGGAATTCTTGGGGGGTCATTTCATCGGTCATGACTCCGACTAAGAGGACGCGATCGCTATCCGAATCTACCTGTTGGGCGATGAATTCCCGCTGAAATTCTGCTTCCAACCCGTCAACCAAGTCGAGAAAATCCTGCTTGGTTAGCATATCTAGACTCATTGCTGGCGACACGCTCCAATTGGCAACGCCTGAGTCCGCCCCGGCGGACTTCACCCCGTTCGTAGTAGGGACTTCAGTCCCTTTCTCCAGCGCAGAACTGAAGTCCTCACGAAGAACTTGATTTGGTACTAGGTGTGCCAGATAGGTTTCTTTGACATAACCCGTCGCACCCCCACCCCGTCGCTCAAATCCTTCGCCGGTAACACTTAGCACCACCAGTACATCGAGCCTTTGCAGTGCCATTGCGGTTAAAGCCGCAACGCTTGGCGGTTCTGACTTGAGATTGGTAGCGATGCAGCGAATACCGCTGAGTCGTTCGGCACCATAGCGCGGCAATTCTAAAGGCGGGATTTGAGTTTGACGGGGCGTACCCACACCCACGCGAATCACCTGTCCCCGACGGTTGATATAGGCACAGACAGGTTCGGATAGTTCCGCGCTAATAGCTGCCAGCCTTTGGGCAAATTCCGGCGTGGTGATGCGATCGCCTGGAATCCGCTGATGATACAGCCGTTGTAGCTGCTTCAGCTGGCTAGACTTTAAACCCTGAAGTAACCCGTAGATCGTCTCGATATGCACTTTTGACCAGTAACCTGGCCCCCAAATCGTTATTTGTCTATTTTAGACAATCTACCTGTAAGGTCAGCGGTCATTGGTAATTGCTAATTGCTAATTGCTAATTGCTAATTGCCAGCTTGGTAATCGATCACATGCCTTTCCCGATTACCTATTACCCATTACCCATTACCCATTACCCATTACCCATCCCATCAATTTGCTTAGGTTTTTTCTCCATCCCGATGGGTCTGAGTTTCCCAATGCCTTGTCGTAGCTGTCGTAAGCTTCTGCGTAGCGTCCCAAACGATGCAGCGCCGCGCCTCGGAAAATCCAGGCTTGTGCATCTTTTGGTTGAATTTCTAAAGCTTTGTTACAACTTGTGACAGCTTCTTGATAGCGGTTTAAGTGGAGCAGCACTACGGCGTGGAAAACCCAGGCAGCGTAGTCATTTGGCTGAACTTCTACGGCTTTCTCAAAGCAGGCAAGTGCTTCTTCGTAACGACCTAAGTTAGCCAGCACATCGCCCTGGTTATACCAGAGATTTGATTTGCCAGACTCCCTTTGCCAAGCTTGTTCGAGGCTAATTAGCGCCCGATTGTAGCGACTGATGCCAGTCATAAGTATTTTCACCAACAACAACGACCGCTTAAACAATCTATCCAGTGAATTTTACTGATTGTACCTTAATTTCCAGAGATATCCCGCCATACTCGATCGAGTTTGCCACCAGATGTAGGCCCAGCCAACATACCATGGGTATGGGGATCAACTAACAAATCTGAAAGCCTTTTTTTCTGGTTATATAGATCAAAAAATATTTGGCATTTTTTAAAAGTTTACTGCACCAGAGCCATGTTTCTGAAAATTTTCGCTATATGGGTTTAGACTCTCTCCCCCTCAGCGTTTTTTTCTGGTGTTAGATAAGTTAATCTGGTTTTTGCTGCTGTTTTTAATAGAGGGAAAACCCTAGCAAAACCAGGGTAAAAACCGCTTGGTAAAACCAGTGTTATTTGAGTTAAAATAAGGATAATTGAACTTAAAAATATCAAGGGTTATGAAAATTCAATCATCGGTTTTAGTTCATCTCGGATTTGGCAAATACGTGCGGTCGGATCGAGTATCAGCGGTGATTCCGATTGAGGAAGAACGCGGACCGGGAAGGCGCACTTTTGTTCACCTCGAAGGACAAACAGACCCGATCGTTGCCTCCCGTGCTGAAGATACTATTGTGCGCGATTTAGTACAAGAACCCCGCGAGGTTACCCAGTCGCGTCAGCAGCAAGAAATCCTGCAAGATTTATTAGTTGATTTGGGTAATCTTAACGGGACTGTACGCCGTATTTGTCGCGACGAAGGCGGTTTAGACCTTGACCGTTTAGAACGGCGCATTCGTCAAGTTTTAGAGTCGTAATCTTATTGTGTAGGGGCGGGTAAAACCTGTAGATATTAGACCTCTGGCAAAAATATTTGAGGCGGGCAATACTACCCACCCCACAAAACCAAAAAAATTCTCGTGGGGTGGGCGGGCAATACTACCCACCCCACAAAACCAGAAAAATTCTTGTGGGGTGGGCGGGCAATACTACCCACCCCACAAAACCAGAAAAATTGTTGTGGGGTGGGCGTCGGTGCCCGTGCTTCAAATCCTCTCAAAAGGACTTTTGCAAGAGGTTTATTACGATCGGCGACAAACGCCCCACTTGCGTCATCCTCAGGACTTACGCAGGACGAGACCAGAAACCCGGTTTCGACCTTGATCTCTGGTTGCCAAACCAAAGATTTTTCGTAGAAACCGGGAACTTGCGCGTAAGTCCTGGGGGGTAGGGACACGGCATCCAAAAAACTTTGAGGAATGGGACAAAACTTACTGATGCCGTGTCGCTACAATGTTGTATTGCACGCGATGGAAAACCGTAAAGCAGCATCAGGATGATTCTGATCGATGTAGTAGGGACA
>NZ_JBHFNP010000311.1:0-18433 GCF_041929235.1 Microseira sp. BLCC-F43 | reverse complement strand
TATGAGTAAGGGAATAACTATGAAAGCTTTTAGCGATAAAAACGCCACAGGGCAACCAACTGGAGATGCTCGGATAAAAAAACCCCTACTTCGACGCGGTGCTTCTGGTCCAGCGGTTATAGAACTACAAAAACTCTTACTTCACTACGAGCTATTATCCACTTCCCCCGATGGTTTATTTGACAAAAAAGTTGAGGCTGCTGTCAAAGCATTTCAGCACCGCGTTTTTCTCAAAAAAGATGGTATTGTGGGGCCGCTAACTTGGCAAGCACTCTACACGGGAGTCCCCCTCAATATGCCAACTTTACAGCGCGGCAGTCAGGGTGAGGCTGTTATAACTTTGCAGACTGTTTTACAGGGTGTTAGCTTCTTTCGCGGCGAAATTAACGGTAAATTTGGTTTAGATACCGATGCTGCCGTGCGAGCTTTTCAGAAGCGCTACGGACTTGTACCCGATGGCATTGTTGGGCTTTATACTTGGTTGGCTTTAAGTAAAGTTCCCCATTAGCCAACATATTCAGATTTAGAGTTGGGTTTCGTTACCTCAACCCAACCTACTAACCCAAGTTGCTAGTTATAACTATCGTGGGTTGCACAGCAGAAGCTAATCGCCAGCTTGCTAATTGCTTATGGGAATATTTTTCGGTTCTACCATTAGCCATTAGCTATTAGCCATTAGCCATTAGCATCGATAAAAAGATAACTAGCAACTTACGTTACTAGGATCGCCTTCTCTGAATTCACAACTTTGTATATCTGTCAATATTAATTCGACGGATTTTCCGGTTGATTTTTATAAAGCGACTCTAACTGTTGACGTGCGTCCTCTACACCGATCGACTTCATCACCAAAAGGGGTTCTTCAATCACGTTACCAGCTGCATCCAGAAATTCTGGGTGCGGTACCTGCTGGGGACGGCGTCTAGAATTCGAGTTGTACTGATAATCTGTACTGATACTAAGCAAGCTGCGGATGAGATTGCCGACAGCTAAAAAGGCAATTATCGTGAAAGCCAAAATGTAAAGCAGGTGAAACATCATATCTTCCTCCGGTTCAGACAATCAACAGCATTAGGTGAGAAACTTTTATCAAAAATGAGAGATTTTAACCAAACGTTACAATCCGGTCTCAGGGTTGCAGGCTTTACATCTCCGGTTTTTGTTCGGTAGACTGCTCCATGCGAAAGCGCATTGCCACTTGCCAGCATTCGGTGACCAATATATGCCAAGGCATGAGGGTGGATGTTTCCACGCCCACTTGACCGCCAATGGCTTGAAACAGCATCTGAGTCGTTCTGACTTCAGTTTGAGCCTGTTTTACCCGCGCCAGTAAATCGGCTTGCTGCTGTTGAGTTAAGAAGTGAAGTTGCTCGGTTTCCAGGAAGTTGCGCGAGCCCTCAAACCAGTACGTAAAATCTTCTAATAGTGGTTCCAGTAAGGTTTTGAGCAATTCCGGCTCCGGCAAGTTTGAATTAAGCATCAATCGAAAGACAAGCTTACTAACTTACATCATAATCTTAACCTCATTTACGTTTCGTTACATTTCTGGCAGATTTTGTTAAATATCCCTACTCTAACCAGCGGTAGGGCAAGTCGGTAAGATAGAGCGGTAGGGGGTGGACTCTTGTGCGAGTCAGCACCCGGAGCAGGGGAGATGGGGAGCAGGGGAGATGGGAAGAATGATAGATTCAAATTCCCCTCTGCCCCGGGTGCCCACCTGCTCCAGGTGCCCACCTGCCCAATTCCCGATGCCACTATTATCAATTTCTTTCTTAGAAACATGGTTCAGCAGCCTTCAATTAAACCAGAATCGAAAGATTCCCCAGAACAACCAGTAAAAATGTATTTACCTCGCACCAACGAATCGGAAACCTTAAAGAAAATTCGTCACACCGCCTCCCACGTGATGGCGATGGCGGTGCAAAAGTTATTTCCCAAAGCGCAGGTGACGATCGGTCCCTGGATTGAAAATGGATTTTACTACGACTTTGACAATCCAGATCCATTTACGGAAAAAGATTTGAAAGCCATCCAGAAAGAGATGGTCAAAATCGTTAACCGCAAATTGCCCGTGATGCGGGAAGAAGTCACCCGCGAGGAAGCCCAACGCCGCATCAAGGAAATTAACGAGCCTTACAAACTGGAAATACTAGAAAGTATAAAAGAAGAACCGATTACGATCTACCACCTCGGGGATCAATGGTGGGATTTGTGCGCCGGTCCCCACTTGGAAAATACCGGCGAGTTGAACCCCAAAGCAATTGAACTAGAAAGCGTCGCCGGGGCATACTGGCGGGGAGATGCTACCAAAGCTCAACTGCAACGGATTTACGGCACTGCTTGGGAAACTCCGGAACAGCTGGCAGAATATAAACGCCGCAAGGAAGAAGCATTGCGCCGGGACCACCGCAAGCTGGGCAAAGAATTAGGACTGTTTATATTTTCCGATGACGTGGGGCCGGGGTTGCCTTTGTGGACGCCTAAAGGAACCGTGTTGCGGAGTCTTTTAGAAGATTTCCTCAAACAGGAACAACTCAAACGCGGTTATCTACCAGTTGTCACGCCCCACATCGCCAAAGTGGATTTATTCAAAATCTCCGGACACTGGCAGAAATATAAACAAGATATGTTTCCTTTGATGGCAGAAGATGAGGAATCTGCGGCGAAGGAAGAGGGTTTTACCCTCAAACCGATGAACTGTCCTTTCCACATCCAAATCTATAAAAGCGAGTTGCGTTCCTATCGGGAACTGCCGATGCGCTTAGCGGAATTCGGCACGGTTTACCGCTACGAACAATCTGGAGAATTGGGCGGTTTAACGCGGGTGCGGGGTTTCACTGTCGATGATTCTCACCTATTTGTCACCCCAGAACAATTAGACAGCGAATTCCTCAATGTAGTGGATTTAATTCTGTCGGTGTTCAACAAGCTGCAACTGAAGAACTTTAAAGCGCGACTGAGTTTCCGAGATCCGGCATCGGATAAATATATCGGTTCCGACGAAGCTTGGGAAAAGGCACAAGGTGCGATTCGCCGCGCGGTAGAAAAGCTGGGAATGGAACACTTTGAAGGGATTGGGGAAGCCGCATTTTATGGCCCCAAACTCGATTTTATTTTCCGCGATGCCTTGGAACGCGAATGGCAGTTGGGAACGGTTCAAGTAGATTACAATCTGCCAGAACGATTCGAGTTGGAATATGTGGCAGAAGATGGCAAGCGTCAACGTCCGGTGATGATTCACCGCGCACCTTTTGGCTCGTTAGAAAGGCTAATTGGGATTTTAATTGAAGAGTATGCGGGAGATTTCCCCTTGTGGTTATCACCAATTCAAGCGCGATTATTGACGGTTAGCGATGAGTTTTTGCCATTTGCTAAATCAGTCGCCGAAAAGATGCGATCGCTCAATATCCGCGCCGAAGCAGACACCAGCGGCGAACGCTTGGGTAAACAAATTCGCAATGCCGAAACAGACAAAATTCCCCTCATGGGAATTATCGGCGCCAAAGAAGTTGAAACCAACAGTCTCAGCATTCGCACCCGCGCTTCTGGAGAATTAGGATCGATCCCAGTTGCAGAAGTATTGGAAAGGCTGAAAAACGCTATTTCCAACTACAACAACTTCTAGGGAATATGATTAGAGACGTTGCCCGCAACGTCTCTACAATCCCAAATCCCAAATCCCAAATCTAAAATCTAAAATCTAAAATCTAAAATTCCTATGCCTAATCCATTTCCGGGGATGAATCCCTATTTAGAACATCCTGATATTTGGCCTTCCATACATAATAGGCTAATTGTAGCAATAGCAGATGCTTTAGCTCCTCAAATCCTGCCAAAATATTTTGTAGATATCGCAAGGCGAGTCTATCAAGTTAATCGGGATGATTCGCTTCTAATCTATATCCCTGATGTAGTCGTTCAACAACGCCTGCGGACTCAAACAAATCCAACAAATTCTAACGTCGCTGTTGCTGCGCCACCGATAGCGCCTCGTCGGGTGAGAATGCCTATCCCTTTGGAATTTAGGGAAAGTTATTTAGAAGTAAGAGAAATAGCAACTAAACAAGTAGTGACAGTTATTGAATTGCTTTCCCCTACCAATAAACGTCCTGGACAAGGACGGGAAATGTATGAAGAGAAACGCCAGCAAGTCTTAGGAAGTCGCACCCACCTTGGGGAAATTGATTTACTACGAGGATGGCAACCCATGCCTGTATTAGACTGCGATATAGAAGCAAATTATCGCATTTTAATCGGTAGGGGAGATGAACGCCCGGCGGATTTGTATTTGTTTAATTTAACCGATGCAATTCCCTCTTTTCCTTTACCATTGCGGCGCGGCGATGTCGAAACAATCGTAGATTTGCCGACGTTAATTAATAGTATATATGAGCGAGCGGGGTACGATTATGTAATTGATTATAACAGCGAAACAGTACCGCAATTATCCGAATCAGAGGCAGCTTGGGTAGATACATTACTGCGGGAAAAAGGCTTAAGATAATGCGCGATTTTTCTATCCATACCAAGCCAATTTTTCGCCTGCCATCGCCCGCGCTGGTGTAAGTTTTACTTGATGAATCATCGAGATAAATCGCATTATAGCAGCCCTCAATGTATTGTCAAATACACGTCAAAAATCACAAAGATATTTACTAACAATAATAGACTTAGGAAAAGTAATAAAAACTGATGTGGCACTGTCTACAAAAAAAATCCAAAAACTCTTCAGCGTCAGGATAGATATTTAACACCCCAGTTTTGGCAACAAATGTGCAATAACGCAATATTAGTAAAAATTAACAACCGGGCTTCAAGAAAATCGGCGATCGCATGTAATGATATTATCTGCGTTGATCTGCGATTAAAAATTGAAAATGAGCAATAGCGTTACGGTTAAAGTTCCCGCCACGACTGCTAATTTAGGGCCAGGTTTTGACTGCATTGGTGCAGCTTTAACCCTGTACAACGAGTTCAAATTTACTCGCTTAGATCCCCCCCAACCCCCCCTTGCCAAGGGGGGGCACGGGGGGGATCCGCCCAGGGTTCCCGGGGGGCTAAGAATTACTGTGACTGGTATTGAAGCAGACCGCGTTATTACCGATGAAAGCAATCTGGCTTATCAATCTTTCTTAAAGTTGTACCAGCATATTGGTCAAACCCCGCCAGCTGTGGAAATACAAATCAATCTCGGTGTACCGTTAGCACGAGGACTGGGAAGTTCGGCGACTGCTATTGTGGGGGGATTAGTAGGTGCAAATTTGTTAGCGGGTTCGCCTTTGCCGCAAAATGAAGTGATGGGGCTAGCGATCGCTCTCGAAGGACACCCAGATAACGTCGTCCCCGCCTTGGTGGGTGGATGTCGTCTCGCAGCTACCAACGCCACTGATTGGGAAATCTGCGATATCCCCTGGCACGGGGATATTATTCCTGTAGTGGCAATTCCCGATTTTGAACTTTCCACGGCGGAGGCGAGGCGCGTTTTGCCTACCGAATACAGCCGTGCTGATGCTATTTTTAACACGGCGCATCTGGGTTTGCTCGTACGCGGGTTAGAAACTGGTAAACGCGATTGGTTACAAGCAGCTTTGCAAGATAAAATCCACCAACCTTACCGCCAAGCATTGATTAAAGGCTATGATGCCGTCAAAGACGCGGCGTTAGCATCTGGTGCATATGGGATGGTAATTAGCGGCGCCGGGCCTACACTTTTAGCATTAGCAGATGGGGCATCAGCAACCGCCGTGGCGACGGCGATGGGCGATGCTTGGAAGGAACAAGGAGTGAAACCAGAGGTGCTGACGCTGCAAATAGATTCCCAAGGAGCAAAAGTTAGTATCTAGAAAAATGTTTTCTATTACCGCTACTTTTTCAGCAGTCGTTTCAGTATTTGAATCAATTCTGACGGATGGAAAGGTTTAGTAATATAAGCATCTGCACCTTGTTTTAGCCCCCAGTAACGGTCGAATTCTTCCTGCTTAGACGAACACATAACCACAGGTACATTCTGCGTTTCTGGGTTCGATTTGAGCCGACGGCAACATTCATAACCGTTCATCCGGGGCATTACGATGTCCATCAGTACTACATCTGGACGATGCGCTGCAATTTGGTTGAGCGCTTCGATTCCATCACTCGCTTGGGTGACTTGCAGTCCCTTCTCTTGCAGGAAACCTGAAATCATCTCCCGTTGCGTCCGACTGTCTTCCACAACCAAAACTGTAACCATAACTCTCCAGGGTTTCGCAGGGTTAAAAGATTCATTTGAACATAATGGTAGTTTCCCCGAGCGGGATTTCACTTCGGCAAATCAAACAGACCCACTTGTACTCACAGTACAATCACCCTGTTATCAATCTCCGAGAAACCCCTGTTGCTGTTGGCTTATATATTCGGATACAGGTTCCCATTGTTCTATTCCCAAAATCACAAAGGAATTGTGTCATGGATCAATTACAACTAGAGATAGAAGCAATTCGATCTCAAATACAGGCTCTGCGACAGGAACGGGAACAGATCAAAGTCGATCCGGTAAGTCCAGACAATGAGTCACCCAAGGCTATAGCCTCTGCTTACCGCCGCCGTGCCAGAGAATTGGCGCTAGCTGCGGCCGAAGTCAAGGGAATTGACGATGCCATCGCTGCCCTGGAAGCTCAATTAAAGCAGAAACTAGCCGAGTCAAACAGGTTACCGGCTAAAACTAGATACACCCAATTGGAGGAGCAAGTAGAAGCGGGCAGAGAAAGCGCTCGCGCCCACGCCGAAAGAATTAATCAACTCTCAGCGGAACTGGCACAGGAGATCCAAGCACTGAAAGCGATCGCTCATGAAATCGCTCCCAGTTATTGGCAAGTCTACTACAAGCCTTTCATTACAGGCATAAGAAGTATCTCCGTTCCTTACGTCCGCTCTGATGGCGACGTTTGGACGATCGTCAATCGAGTTGTTTAACTGCTGGCTGGGGCAGAATTCGTCGTCCCTGAAGTAGCTCAATCCAAGTTGGGTCTTGAGCAGGGAACTACTTTAACCCCATTCTGGCAAAGTCCCAACCCAATTGTCTGGGTCCCTAGGGTAGTCGGGATCCGTAGCTTTCCCACTACCTACTTACCTTTCTAGGAGAAAATGCGGAGGATACTTTTAACCAGGCTCCAGACCCCTGTCAGGGACTTATGTATTTATTCTTATCTATGCTGAACGCTACTTTTTTCCGGGTTTACACCGTTCTCAAAACTTTACACAGCTTCATAAAATGAAAGTGCCTGCAATAAGTATTTATTCTGAGTGATGTTTAGCACCTCGTTTCCTTGGCTAACCACTATCATCCTGCTACCCCTTGTAGCGGCCTTTGCGATTCCGCTCATCCCGGACAAAGAAGGCAAAACGGTCCGCTGGTACTCGTTAGGGGTGGGGATTCTAGAATTGGGCTTGATCGTTAATACTTTTTGGCATCATTACGATTTACAAAGCTCATCGCTCCAGTTGGTGGAAAACTACCCCTGGATACCCCAACTCGGTTTGAATTGGTCGGTGGCAGTTGATGGTCTATCCATGCCGCTGATTGTATTAACCGGCTTGGTAACGACTTTAGCCATCTTCGCCGGATGGAAAGTTACCAACAAGCCGCGTTTATTTCACTTCCTGATGCTGGCAATGTATAGCGCCCAGATTGGCGTGTTTGCGGCTCAGGATATGCTTTTGTTCTTCTTGGTGTGGGAACTAGAGCTAGTGCCAGTCTATGTATTAATCTCGATCTGGGGCGGACCAAAGCGCCTCTATGCAGCTACCAAATTTATTCTCTATACTGCCGCAGCCTCCGTATTTATTCTGGTTGCTGGCTTAGCAATGGCTTTCTATGGCGACAATATTACGTTTGACCTTTCAACCCTGGCACAAAAGCACTACCCCATCGGGTTTGAACTTTTACTATATGCTGGCTTGTTGATTTCCTTCGGCGTCAAACTGGCCATCTTCCCCCTACACACTTGGTTACCGGACGCCCACGGCGAAGCTTCTGCCCCCGTCTCGATGATTCTGGCAGGGGTTTTGCTCAAGATGGGTGGTTATGCACTCATCCGCATGAACGTCGAAATGCTGCCCCACGCTCACGTTTACTTTGCTCCGGTGTTGGTGATGCTGGGTGTGGTGAATATTATCTACGGTGCTTTGAATGCTTTCGCCCAAAAGAATCTCAAACGGCGCTTAGCTTCGTCTTCGATTTCCCACATGGGGTTTGTGCTGATTGGCATTGCCTCTTATACCGAGTTGGGAATTAACGGTGCCTTGCTGCAAATGATTTCCCACGGGTTAATTGCCGCCGCGTTGTTCTTCCTCGCTGGTGTGGCTTACGATCGCACGCACACCTTGATGATGGATAAAATGGGCGGTATTGCTAAATCTATGCCCAAAACCTTCGCTTTATTCACTGCGGGTGCGATGGCTTCCCTAGCGCTACCGGGAATGAGCGGATTTGTCAGCGAGTTGACGGTATTCTTGGGCTTGACCACCAGCGATGCTTATAACTCCAGCTTCAAAGTTATTGTGGTGCTGCTGTCGGCAGTGGGATTGATTCTGACTCCGATTTACTTGCTCTCGATGCTGCGAGAAGTGTTCTACGGTCAGCAAGATGAAAAACTAGCCCTCGAATCTTGGATGGATGCCAAACCTCGCGAAATCTTTATTACCGCTTGTCTGTTGCTGCCGATTATCGGCATCGGGTTGTATCCCAAGCTGATGACGCAAACCTACGATGTGAAAGCAGTAGCAGTCGCAGCCGAAATGCGCCAAGTTCTGCCCATCGTTGCTCAACCGAAATCGCCCATCTACTCTTTCAACTCCACCGCACCTCAAATACTCGATAGCAATTCGCTTTAAATGTCAAGAAATTGCTACAAAACTTAACTGAATATCCATCAACAAAGCCCGCCGTCAGCGGGCTTTGTTGCTTTTTTTTGACATTGGATTCACAATTGGTTGGGAAAGTTCTTGAGCGCGGAAAAAAGGATAGGACTAGAAACAAGTTTTAACTTTTAAGCCGACCTTCCCATTGCTTGCGCTTGCAACGCCAGCGTCGCATCAATCACCTGCTTTGCCTTTAGTAGAGCTTCATTTACGGTAGTAACAGGCACACCGTATTGAATGCCTTGGTAGACCCACTGGAGCCAGCATCCTTTATTTTTCTTAAGTTTATTCAGGTAAATCGGGATAGTTTGGTAAGTAGTAACGGGTGTTAAATTAGTCATTGCTAAAACCTCTGTACCGAACGGCTTAATCGTGGCTTTTGTGACAATTTCATAGATTGCACCCTGAGGTTTTATACATCTAAGTTATAAGATGTAGTCGATTTAATTGGTATTTTTAATCATAGCGCCAGATAGAGGATGGGAAGGATAAAAGCTAGCTATACATTCTATCGGTAACTTAAATGTATCCCCCTATACCCTAATCACCCTCAGCCAATTAAATCTGTATAAACTTATTTAATCACCTGAGGGGCTTTGGTGAATCTACCTAAAGTTTTTTGTAGCAAAATTACGGCTATTTCTGAAGACAGATATTATCAATCCATGCCACCATAAGCATTTGAGGCTTAGGGGTGGATCGTAGGTGTAGTAACGATCGCTCGCGGGCTTGTTGATAATAGTTTTTAGGCTCAGAGGACAGCTTGAGGCACGTACATGGCAGGAAAAACGGTAGAAAAGCTTGAGCAGCAAATAGAAGACTTCCTAGAAGGAATGGAGGATCTGTCCCAGTATACTCACCAATTGTCGAAACCGCAGCGGCAGAAATTAGCGCTTGAGATCGCTAAATTTTGCCAAAGGTTGGATTCGCTGCAAGTTGACGAAGAGGAAGTGCAACGGTCCAAGGTAGCGTTGAACGCCACCTGTCTAGGAATCGAAGCGGAACGTCGGCGCTACCAGGAGTTGTTTGAGCTGGCACCGGATGGGTATTTGGTGACGGATGGGGAGGGTGGAATCTTAGAAGCGAACTGTGCTACAGCCAATTTATTAAAGCTATGTCGCGATCGCTTGGTAGGCAAATCCTTAGTTGATTTTATCCCGCGATGGCAACGGGCTAAGTTTCGCACCCAACTTTCAAGATGGGATAGCAGCGAAGTCGCCAGAGAATGGGAAATGCCCCTAGTGCCAGTTGGGGGGAAATCTCTCACGGTGAATTTTACCGCATCACCCGTGCATTCCTCAGAGGGAACGGTAGTCGGTTGGCGAATTCTGCTGAAAGATATCAGCCACAAAAAGCAGCAGAAAACAACGAACAAAAGCGCTCAAAAGCAACTGAAAGCTCAAGCTCAAACCATTGCGCAACTTAAACAAGAAATTGCCCAATACAAGCAGATGCAAAGACTTTCTGCGAGGGAACAACAACAAAGCGCGCGCTTGCTAAAAAACCCGGTGCGGGTTGCCAAAATTCGCACGGCGGAACTCGAACAGGCGCTCAACTTTGAAGCGATGCTCAAGCGCATCACTGACAAAGTGCGCGATAGTTTCGACGAAAGCCAGATTTTGCATACCGCCGTCGAGGAATTAGTGGGAGTTTTGGGCTTGAGGGGGTGCAATGCGGCTTTATACAATCTCGAGCGAGCCACAGCTACGATTAGCTACGAGTATACCCCTGACATGCCTGGGGTTCAGGGGAAAGTGGTGCCGATGACTGAGTTCGCCGAATGGTATCAGCAGCTGCTGCAACGGCAGTATTTTCAGTTTTGCATTCGCATCCCTAGCTGGCAAGCAAAAATTTCCATCCTCGCTTGTCCAATTGTCGATAACCAACAGACCTTGGGAGATCTGTGGTTATTCAAACAGAAAGAGGATACGTTTAACGAAGTAGAAATTAGACTGGTGCAGCAAGTCGCTGCTCAGTGCGCGATCGCAATTCGTCAAGCGCGACTCTACCACGCTGTCGAAGCACAAGTCACCGAATTGGAACGACTCAATCGCCTCAAAGATGAATTCCTCAGCACGATTTCCCACGAACTCCGCACCCCAGTCGCCAACATGAAAATGGCGATTCAAATGTTAGGTATAAATCTCAATCGCGAGTTACCATTTTTTGATGAATTAGCCAAACCTCAAGCACAACAAAGCAAATTAGCTCGCTATTTCCAAATCTTGCAAAACGAGTGCGATCGCGAAATTAACCTAATTAACGACGTACTAGATTTACAGCGACTCGAACGCGGGAAGCAACCCCTAAAACCCGCAGCAATTCAACTATCGGATTGGTTACCTCAACTCGTAGCACCCTTTCTGGAAAGCACTCAAAAACGCCAGCAGACTTTACAGGTGAATATCTCCCCGACAATACCTCCTTTTTTATGCGACCAAGGCAGCTTGGAGCGGATTATCACCGAATTGCTCAATAACGCCTGTAAGTATACGCCCTCCAACGAACAAATTACCGTTACCGCCTCTGCTAAACCGGGGTTAATTCAATTGAGCGTTAGCAATTCGGGAGTTGAAATTCCCGATAGTGAATTATCTCGCATTTTTGATAAGTTCTACCGCATTCCCAGTACCGATCCTTGGAAACAAGGCGGAACGGGACTGGGACTAGCGTTAGTGAAAAAATTGGTGGCTCATTTGGGCGGTATTATGGAGGTGAAAAGTCAGGATAATCAAACTTGTTTTACCGTCACTTTACCGGATAATATCATGTCCTCTTGCAACGGTTGTGTAACTGCTAATAGCTAATTGCTAATGGTTGCTCTGGAGGCAATTGACAATTAGCAATTAGCCATTAGCCATTAGCCATCCATTTTTTGACCAGGCGTGGGTAAGTGCTGTTTCTGTAACTTGGTGAGTCGCGCGCCACAAAACTGCTGCGACTCAATTTCATCCTGATTTCATTTTTATATGGGAAACTCAGCATTGAAGATTTACCCATCTTAAAAGTGGGCGCAATCCATCCAAAATCTAAAACATGCTCAGTCACATTGTCAGGTGGGTAATTGACCGCCGCTGGCTTGTCGTATTAGCTACAGTTATCGTCTCGATCTGGACATTTTACGTCATTCCTCAGATGCCGTTAGATGTATTACCAGCTTTTGCACCACCCCAAGTTGAAATTCAAACCGAAGCACCCGGACTCGCACCTGAAGAAGTCGAATCCCTAGTAACATTACCAATCGAAAGTGCAATTAATGGTACACCGGGAGTAACCGCAGTCCGTTCTTCCTCGGCGGCGGGAATTTCGGCGGTGAGGGTAATATTTAATTGGGGAACTGAGATTTATCAAGCACGCCAATTAGTCACCGAACGACTGCAACAAGCAATTAGTAAACTACCGCCAGGAGTAGAAACACCGCAAATTTCCCCCACTACCTCGCCGATTGGTTTGGTTGTCCAATACGCTTTACAGTCGAGGAGGACGAGAATCCCCAATCCAAAATCCGCGTTCCTAGGCAGGAGCCAGGGAACGAGCCAAAGATGACCAATCCAAAATCGACTTAATGGAAGCACGGCGAATTGTTGATTGGCAAGTCACAAACCGCCTTTTAGCCGTTCCCGGTGTCAGCCAAGTTTTAGTTTTTGGCGGGGATATTCGCCAATATCAAGTATTAGTAGATTCACAAAAACTCAAAGCCTTTAATATTACTTTAGAACAAGTAAACGCGACTCAAGCAATGCTCCGGGAGGCTATTTTATTACACCCGATACAGAAAAGTTGATTCGGGGTATTGGCAGAATAGAATCCATTGAAGACTTAAAGAAATCAGCTATCGTTGCGCGTAATGGAGTCCCCGTGCGGCTGCAAGATGTCGCAGATGTAGAAATTGGTGCTGCAATTAAACGAGGTGATGGCAGTTTTAACGGCAAATCCTCAATTATTTTAATGGTTAATAAACAACCGCTTGCCGATACTCCCACCGTCAGCCGTGCAGTGGAAAAAGCCATGACAGAAATCAAAGCAGGCTTACCGCAAGGTATTAAAGTTACTACTACATTCCGCCAAGATAGTTATATCGCATCTTCGGTCGAAAACGTCCGCTACTCTTTAATTCAAGGGAGCATTATTGCAGCGTTGATTCTGGTTCCATTTTTAATGAATTGGCGCACGCTTGCAGTGTGTTTGCTAGATTTTTTTCTCACATTGCTGTTTGGATTGTTGGCGCTTTCTTGGTTAGGAGTGGGACTCAATACAATGACTTTAGGGGGTTTGGCTGTCGCGATTGTGACTGCGATTGATGATGCAATTGTTTATGGTGAAAACACCTATCGCAGACTGCGGGAAAATAAAATATCTGAAAATCCACTACACCCACTAGAAATTATTTTTGCAGGTTCTCAAGAAGTACGCGATTCGCTGATTGGGGCAACTCTAATTGGAATTATTGTTTTTTCGCCAATTTTTACCTTGCCGGGTGTAGAAGGTCGGATATTTACCCCAATGGGGATTTCTTATTTAGTAGTAGTTGTCATTTCAAGTTTAGAATCGCTGCTAGTTTCTCCAGCGTGTGCGATTTTATTACCGCATGTAAAAGTGACAAAGCGAGAACCGTGGTTGGCTATATTTTGCAAGCATATTTACGGTTTTTGTTTGAATTTATCGATGCGAAATCCTTTGTTAATAGTAGCGAATGCGACGAGTTTAACGATAGCAGCAATTGTAATGATTCCCTCGTTTGGCAGGGCATTTTTACCAGAATTTCAAGAGCAAACAATGGTAAATACTCTGACATATCCAGGTGTTTCCCTAGAAGCCACAACAAAAGCTGGTTATGTAGTTGAAGACGCACTCAAAGATGACCGCAGATTTAAGTTTATTCAAACCCGTGCTGGACGTGCCGCAGGCGATGCAGATGCAGCGGGTGTAAACATTGCACACGTCGATATTGAACTCAGTAACGAGGGGATGAAAAATCGAGAAAAAACTTTAGAAAAATTGCGGGAATAGTTTGATAAAATACCAGGAGCAGCACCTAATGTTGGCGGATTTATCTCGCACCGGATGGATGAAGTTTTGTCGGGGGTACGGAGTGCAATCGCAGTCAAAATTTTTGGCCCCAACTTGGAAGAACTGCGTAAAATTGGGCAAGAAGTCGAAGCCCAAATGAAAACGGTTAACGGCGTTGTTGATTTATTACTAGAACCTCAAATCCCTGTCCCGCAAATTCAAATTAAATTTGACCGGAATGCTGCAAGTCGTTACGGTCATACAGTGGGAAATTTGGCAAATATTATTGAAACTGCACTCAATGGAAAAGTCGTTTCTCAAGTTTTGGAAAACCAACAATCGTTTGATTTATTGGTGTGGTTAAAACCCGATGCCCGTCAAAATATGGAAACGATACACCCAATGGACAGAAAATCCCTTTAGGTAATGTTGCCAGTATCGGAGATGGAACAGGGCCTAATACTATCAACCGCGAAAATGTTTCCCGTCTGATTGTAGTTTCGGCAAATGCAAAAGGTAGAGATTTACGATCAATTGTCAACGAAATTGAAGCCAAAGTTAAAAGCAATGTCCAAGTACCAGCTGGGTATTTTATTCAATATGCAGGCCAATTCGAGGCAGAAGAACGCGCTAGCCGAAACATTCTGGTATTCAGTATTATCGCGTTTATTGCAATTTTGGTAATCATGTATCTTTCGGTTAAATCTATTGCTTCTACTGCCATGATTATGATTAATTTACCCATTGGTTTGGTAGGAGGCGTAATTGCAGTAGCTTTAAGCGGCGGAGTAATTTCTGTTGCGTCTTTAGTTGGGTTTGTTTCCTTGTTTGGGGTAGCCACTCGCAACGGTTTATTATTGGTAGACAATTACAATAGCAAACATGCTGAAGGAATGCCGTTGAAAGAAATTATTATTAAAGCGTCGATGGAACGACTAAATGCAATTTTGATGACGGCTTTAACTTCCGCGTTGGGTTTAGCACCGATGGTAATACAAGGGGGGCCAGGACAAGAACTTTTGCAACCTTTATCAATTGTTGTATTTGGTGGGTTGTTTACTTCGACAGCGATAACTTTGGTGGTTTTACCCGCGTTGTATGCAAAGTTTGGCAAGTACTTGTTTCCAAAGCAAACAAAGCACGCTGTGGATCAGGAGGAGCAGTTTTTCATGCATATTTAGGAAAAGTTTCGAGGGCTAATGAGAACTATTTCTGAGAGCGATCCTATCTACCACCAACTATCCACTACCCAACAATGTGGAATTTCATCCTGATTTCATAATGATTCAGCTTTCCTGCCCTCACAAATTCCTCAAATTTCTGGCCTAACCTTGAGATACCCACCTTAAAGGTATCTCCTTTCTTTTGTCCGAGGAAAACAGGGTTCACCTAGCTGGAAATGAGGTGTGACAATGAACAGAAAACCTTTGATTTACGGGATTTTAGGACTGCTCGCAGGCAGTGCAGTTACAGCCTTAGCAATGCTCCTGCCAGCCAAAACTTCTCCACAAATCGCAACAGCAACTCCCGTTGCAGGTCGGATTAATCTAGTCGAGTCTCCAACAGCAATATTGGCTCAAGCAACCTCTCCAGTTCCCTTCAGACCAAGACGGATGGGAATGGGACATTCTGACTCACACTTTATCGTGATGATGATTCCCCATCATGAAGGGGCAATAGCAATGGCAGACTTGGCATTAAGTCGGTCAAAGCGCTCTGAAATTAAACAACTTGCCCAGGCGATTAAAACAACTCAAACCCAGGAAATTGAGCAAATGCGAACCTGGTACAAACAGTGGTACGGCGCGGATGTTCCTAGCTGGCAACCTGGGATGGGAATGGGTATGGGCATGATGGGAAACCCGAACAACGGAAATCCAAAACAGTTGCGCCCCAATTCTCGTCCGGGTTGGGGAATGGGAATGGGATGCAGAGGGATGATGGGTACAGACTTATCTGCGCTGCAAAATGCGCCTGACTTTGACCGAGCGTTTATCGAAGAAATGATTCCCCATCACCAAATGGGGGTGATGATGGCACAAATGGTTATCAACAGCCAGCGCCCTGAAATGCGGAATCTAGCTCAATCGATTGTCAAGAATCAAACTGACGAAATTAACCAAATGCAACAGTGGTATCAAGCCTGGTATAAATAACAGGAATAAAGCTGCGCCACAGGTAAGCAGGTAAGCAGGTGAACTCAAGAGCAGGTGGGAGGAAAAAAAACAGCTTTTCCCACAATCAACTATATACAAACGATACCTAAGGACATGATATTAGAGCCCTGGGAATTCAACTTAATTTGTCCAGTACTATACTGGTAGCAGAAATATAAGTTGAATAGCCCTTGAATCTATGACTGATGAAGAACTTAAGCAGTTAGTTGCTGCTAACGCTAAAGCGATTGGTGAGTTGCGCGACTCTATCGGCGAGGTGCGCGAATCTATGCGCGAATCTATCGGCGAGTTGCGCGAATCTATCGGCGAGGTGCGCGCATCTACAGGTGATATGCGTGCTTCTATTAACAGCTTGCGGGACATAGTTGCAGGTCACGAGCGGCGCATTATCCGACTAGAAGGTAAGGAAATTGACACTTGGGGTGACTACATCACCCTGCTTGACCGGGTTCGAGCGTTGGAAGAATGGAAACGTAAACTGCAAGGAGAGTCAGATCAAGGTGCTGGAAATTAGTCCCAAGTTTGAGTACTTGAGTAGGTTAGGTTTCGTCACCTCAACCCAACCTACGAACTTATCCGATCAAACCGATTAACGCTTCAATTAATATTTGATTTTGTTCATCCGTACCAACTGTAATTCGCAGTTTATCTTCTAATCCTGGTTGTTTGAAATAACGCACCAAAATTCCCCGATTTTTTAACCCAAGATATAGTTGTTCTGCATTGGCTCCCGTTGGCGTTGCTAAGACAAAGTTTCCCTGAGAATCGAGAACTGTAAAGCCTAGATTTTTTAGCTCGATTGTTAGTTTTGAACGCGATGCTTTCACCTTTTCGGCACAGGCATTTTTATAAGCTTGATCGCTCATGGCTGCGGTGCCGACTGCGGTGGCGATCGCATCAATATTATAACTATCTTTCACCTTAAATAATCCCGCCAATAACTTAGGATTCCCAATCCCAAATCCCATCCGCAATCCGGCTAAAGAATATCCTTTTGATAAGGTTCTTAAAATCATCACATTTTCAAATTCTTGCACCAGGGGTAAGGCTGAATATTCGGCAAAATCAACATAAGCTTCATCAACGACAACAATTCCCGAAACTTGTTGAGCAAGCGATCGCAAGTCCTCCAACGGCACCAAATGCCCCGATGGACTATTGGGCGATGCAATAAATGTTACAGCCCCATTTGCTTTAACCAGCGCATCAATCGGCAGTGAATAATCCGAGGGATAGGGAATTTCAACTGTTTTAGCAGGTTGCATCGCCGCCAATGTGCGATACAGTACGTAAGTGGGCATGGGATAAACGACTGTGCGTTCGCTCCCCTCAGCAGTTGAACGCACAATGACGTTGAGTAATTCATCGCTGCCATTACTGACGATAATCCAATCTGCGGGGACACCCAACGCATCGCTGACTGCGCGACAAAATGACTTGGCATAGGGATCGGGATAGCGCCGCAACCACTCGCCCTCTAGATTGCGGAGGACTGCGATCGCATCCGGCGAAGGCGGATAAGGATTTTCGTTGGTATTGAGTTTAATAATCGGAGTTCCCGGCTTAGGTTGTTCGCCAGGAGTATAACCAGTCATCTCGTCAATAGCAGCGCGAAAGTAATTCATACTAAACATCAAAAGTCAGGTCAAGCATGACTATTGTGACATCCTCCCCCACCAAATCAAAGATTATGGTGGGGAGTTCCCAGAATCGCTTCAAAGAATTTCCTGTCTCTTCCGCTGCCATCTAGACTGACTGAACCAGTCGCCGACGCATCCCGTCCACAGGCAATTTCATCTACCGTCTGTCCAACCTTAGAGACACCTCGGTTTCTAATTACTTGAGTACAAGGGACCGATAAGTTATTAGACTCACATCTTGCACCATTCTCAACCAGCGTTGAAACCCTTGTTTCTTGACGAAAAATCTAGGCTTTCACGTTTAGCTATTTGCAAGAAACTAAGGTGTTAGTCCAGGTGCAAGATGTGAGTAGACACATTCGCATCACATTCTGGGCAAGTCTGTGATGTGCCTGCCGCTTCAACTTTGGCAAAATACACTCCACGCTGCCAACAAACCCAGGACAATAACTAACTTTTTTTCCGTCAAATCAACGGCAGGTAGGGACATTGGCTAAAGTAACTTTTGTCGTCAGCGAAAATTTTCCGACTGCCGTGTCCCGGCAACAATCTTGCATTGCACACAATGGAAAACCGCTGTAACTGGAAACTCAAACTTGTGGCAATTCCAGCATCTAAAGTTTCGTAACAAAACCCACGGTTATCTTGACAGCTGTCCCCAATCGGGCTAATCTCTCTGTTTAAGGTTGCTTGAGTTCAACGACAGCA
>NZ_JBHFNP010000310.1:0-114050 GCF_041929235.1 Microseira sp. BLCC-F43 | reverse complement strand
AATCGGTCGGCGGGACAAGGCACGATCGATCTGTCGGTGATTGGAAAATGTTAATCTTGCCGTGCCCCTACCACCGACGATTCATCTGTCGGCGGGGCACGGCACAATAAATCTATCGCTGATGGCAAAATTAATCTTGCCGGGCCCCTACCCCCAACGAATAATCGGTCGGCGGGACAAGGCTCTATCGCTCTGTCGGTGATTGTAAAATGTTAATCTTGCCGTGCCCCTACCACCGACGATTAATCTGTCGGCGGGGCACGGCACAATAAATCTATCGCTGATGGCAAAATTAATCTTGCCGTGCCCCTACCACCAACGATTAATCGGTCGGCGGGGCACGGCACAATAAATCTATCGCTGATGGCAAAATTAATCTTGCCGTGCCCCTACCACCGACGATTAATCTGTCGGCGGCGCACGGCACAATAAATCTATCGCTGATGGCAAAATTAATCTTGCCGTGCCCCTACCACCAACGATTAATCTGTCGGCGGCACAAGGCACGATCGATCTGTCGGTGATTGGAAAATGTTAATCCTGCCGTGTCCCTACCACGTTAATCGTGCCGCATCCTAACCAACAGCAACTGGAACTGGTGACAATTTGGTCATCAACCTAACGCCGAATTCCTGTTCAAACTGCATCTTTTTATAATCCAAATTCCACAGTTCTAACGCGCAATCATCGTTAGGTTGTGCAGGTTCCAGGTGCAAGCGAAATTCTCGCAATTCTGGACGATACTCGCACTTGACGCGCTTCACAGCACCAATTTGTCGCCGGTCTAGCGCCACGGCTAAGCGCAACAAAGCACTCAATTGGCATACCATTTGCCGCTGTTCTTTGGTGGGCAAATTGCGGTAGGGATCGTGCTTTTTCTTGGGCGCACTTTTGCGATGATAGCGAGCAATATTGGCAATCAATTCGATCTCGCATTCGGTATAACCGAGTAACTCGCTGTGGCGAATTAAGTAATAAGAATGTTGGTGGTGCGCCGAGTGACTGACGTGGTGACCGCTGTTGTGTAAAATTGCCGCAGCCCACAATAGTTCTCGTTCTGCTGCACCCCAGTTGTGCAGGCGTCCTTGAGTTTGGTCGAATAAACTCATGGCAAATTCTGCCACTCGTTGGGAATGTTCCAAATTGACTTGATATTTTTGGGCAGTTTTAAGCACGCTGCGCTGACGCACCGAACTTTGATAGCGCAATCGGTCTTCAATTAAACCGTGGGTTAGCATCCAGTCTACGATCGCACCTTCCCGCAGACTGCGTTCGCAAACTGCGATCGTTTCCACTCCCAGCAATGTCATTGCTTCCTGCAAAATCACCGCCCCAGCTAGAATAATTTCGGAACGGCGATCCGACATTCCAGGAATCGCGGCGCGTTCTGTATAATTCAACCTCCGGAAGCGATTCACCCACTCGCGCAAATCTTTTAAACTAAACTGATACCCATTTAGCGTCGAGGGAAGTATCCCCAACTTTTCGCGGGCATTAATCGCGGCTATGGTTTCAATCGTACCCGCAGTTCCGACGAGGCGAGGAATTTCCCCCGGTTTTAAGTGTGTTTGCAAGTCTTCTACGGGACGTTCTAACATCCCGCGCACGTAAGCTTGCAAAAACTGATATTCGGCGTTGCTGATGGGGTCGGTTTTGACTAATTCTGCGCTGAGTCGCACCGCGCCTATTTTGGTGCTGCTGAGACTTTGCGGTTCGTGACTATCGCCTAAAATTAATTCCGTCGAACCGCCGCCGATATCGATAATAATGTGGGGCTGGTTATTAAATTCCATCCCCGACAGCACCCCTAAATAAATGCGGCGCGCTTCTTCTTGACCGGAAATTAAATCGACGTGCAGTCCAACTTCGGCTTCTATCCGTTGCAGGAAGTCTCGTCCGTTGGGAGACTCGCGCACCGCGCTAGTTGCGATCGCAATAATTTGTTCGGCGTTGAGGCTTTTAGCGACTTCGAGACAGCGACGCAATGCAGCGATCGCTCGTTGCATTGCTTCTTCTTTGAGGCATTTGGTGATCGGGTCGCGATCGCCCAACCTCACTGTATCTTTTTCTCGGTCAATAATCGTAAAAGCCGGTAGCGAAGGAATAATCCGCACTACCACCATGTGAATCGAATTCGTACCGATATCAATCGCCGCTATAATGCGATGATCTTGGGAGCCAGCACGATCCGAAACATTCACCCAGCTATCTGAAATTGTATTCACCATCTAAGTAGTAGGTAGTTGTTACTTTGTAGGGGCGGGTTTGGCTGCCAAGAAGACATCCCTACCAGAACAAACTCGCCCGTAAATTAGTTAGCAGGACGCAGGTTGGTCGTCGTTAGTTCTTTCTTCACCGTCTTCTTTCACGATTCAGGGCTTCATCACCAGTTTCGGTAAAATCGGCACCTGCCTACTTAGACGCATCCACGATGATTATCCAGCCCCCCAAGAATAAAGATATCCGATTTAAAGCAAAAAAATGCAAATGCTAATTTTATTTGACAGGACTTACCCACGAAGATCCCGATCCTATCACCTTTGTTTCTGGCTGGAATCTCGAGTTCCCAAACCAACGATTTTTCAGAGAAACCCGGTTTCTGGCTGGGATCTCGAGTTCCCAAACCAACGATTTTTCAGAGAAACTTTGGTGTTTGCCTAAGTCCTGTTGATTTAGCTGGAAATTTAACGGTATAAATTCCTATTAGAACGTCGAGGACTCGAATATGCTCACCCACCAAGAACGCCAAGACGAACCCACCTGGCTTTTGATTATGCGGCTGTTGAGGTGGGACAAACCAGCCGGACGCCTGATTTTAATGATACCGGCACTTTGGGCTGTATTTTTAGCTGGTCACGGAATGCCGCCAGCGCCGCTAGTAGGCGTGATTATATTAGGTACATTAGCGACTAGCGCGGCTGGTTGTGTAATCAACGATTTGTGGGATCGAGATATCGATCCGCAAGTGGAACGGACGCGATCGCGTCCCCTCGCTTCTCGTGCTTTATCCGTCCGCACTGGTGCTGTCGTGGCGATTGTAGCGATGAGTTGCGCCGGAATTTTAGCGCTGTATCTCAATCCTCTCAGTTTCTGGCTGTGCGTGGCGGCAATTCCGGCGATTGTGTTTTACCCTACCGCGAAGCGAGTATTTCCCGTCCCCCAGTTGGTGCTTTCCATTGCTTGGGGATTTGCGGTATTAATTAGCTGGAGTGCTGCGAAGTCTCACCTAGAACCCGCCAGTTGGATACTTTGGGGCGCGGTAATCCTCTGGACGTTAGGATTTGATACCGTGTATGCCATGAGTGACAGAGAAGATGACCAACGTATCGGCATTAATTCCAGTGCCATATTCTTTGGCAAATATGCCGCCCTTGCAGTTGGTATCTTCTTTATCGGTACGATTGGTTTGCTAGCTTGGCTAGGCGCTATCATGCAATTGCATTCGGGCTTTTGGCTAGCATTAGGAATCGCCACAATCGGCTGGATTTGGCATTATTCTCGCCTGCGCCAAGACGATTTACCCAGACCCGTTTACGGCAAAATCTTTCGTCAAAACGTTTGGATTGGGTTTATTTTATTAGCTGGGATGATTGTGGGATTTCTTTGGTAATCGGTAATAGGTAATTGGTAATCTCAGAGCTTGCACCAGCCGTTTTAGCCTGCCCGGAAATCAATTTCAAAGGCTTTTAGCTCAAGTCCTCTTAAGAGGACTGAAAGCTTTTGATCGTAAGTATTTAGTCCTCTTGGGAGGACTTGAGCTACTCGCTGTGGGAATTTATTCCCTGGCGCATGTTGGGACTGGTGCAAGATGTGAGTAATGAAACTGTCTTACAATTACCAATTACCCATTAGCAATTAGCCAGCAATTAGCAAACTATGAAAAAAATCATTATTGGCGTCATGGGTCCTGGAGCAAATGCCACCCCATCTGATTTAGAAACTGCCCGCGAATTGGGCAAACTAATTGCTCAACAAGGATGGGTATTATTGACAGGTGGTCGAAATGTTGGCGTGATGGAAGCTGCAAGTATAGGGGCAAAATCAGCAAATGGTTTAACAGTTGGAATTCTGCCTTCATCTGATACTAGCAATGTTTCTGATGCGGTTGATATTGCCATTGTTACCGATATGGGAAATGCCCGGAATAATATTAACGTACTTTCTTCCGATGTAGTAATTGCTTGCGGCATGGGTGCAGGGACGGCATCAGAAATTGCCTTGGCGATTAAAGGGAATAAGCCAGTTATTTTGTTGAATTGCGACGATAAGAGTGAGGCTTTTTTTAGAAGTTTATCGAAAGATGTAGCGATCGCAGACACTCCCCAAGCAGCGATTCAACAAGCCAAACAAATTATATCATCTCCGATGTAGGGTGCGTTAGACGAGAGTACGGCACCATCACCACTAAAGGATAAATAAACCCGCCTCGTCTAACTCGTCACCTCTAACCCCAACGTTTCTTGATATAATCAGTCGCTTCTCTAACGTTTAATGGTCGATTAGAATTACCAGCCCGGATCTAAAAATATTCATCTTGTCCATCTTTAATATAAACAGGTCGCGGCGAGGGCGAGACTCTAATTCTACACACATCTTTACCTTCTACTTCACCAAAGCTAATTTGAATACAAGTACCGCAATCTTGACCGCAAGCATTGAGTAAAGCAGTCATCAGGTTATTTTCATAAACATCGCGGTTCTTGCGGTTATCTAATTTTTTGTTGTAGTCATATTCAATCCCAACAACCTTTCTCTAGGTTTAAAAATGCGGCAACGGTTTCTGTAATCCGTAACTCCGTCGTTGTACTATCTTTTTCAAAAGTAAGGACAACAAACTTAAAACGGCTATCAACAACCTCAAAAATTATCTGGCGATTTTCAAAACAGAATAACCCAGTAACTTTAGTTTTGCTAAACAACATTTCCCTTGCTTAGTTCCCAAGTCAGTGTAGATACCGCTGGGAATAACAATTCCACACTCACCAGGACGTCAGAGATTAAAACACTGTTCTACAAACAGCTTATAAAGATTAATATCCGTCCCGACTTTTTTTTGACAATGGAAATCTGATTTTTATAATGTTCAGACGAACGATAGTAAGCACTAACGTGAGGATACTGACTTTGATATTCCAGCCAAGCGTTAGCAATTTCAGTATTTTGTAAAAGCTTTTTTTGTTCCTTCTCAAAAGCCTTGATATCCATCTTATTCTTCGTCACCAGTTCGTTATGCTGTGCGAAGAATTCGGCTTGAAAGTCTCCCACGGTGGATTAGTGATAATCGCATCAAAACCACCCTGTTCTAACACCTTATCAAAGTGATAACCCCAGTGAAAAGGCTTCAAGGCGGCAATATCATCAATTTTCAATACACGCTTCTTTGACTTCCCAGATAACTGAACTTCCTCATATTTAATACCCAGACGCTGACTAAACTCATCCAACAGCAAAAGATTTAACTTCTCTTGGGATTCCTGGTTGAGTTTCTCAATGTGACTGCGCAACATCAACAACCGAGATTCTTGAGAAGTACCCTGTTGTTCTCCATAACAGAAGCATACCAGCGTCTGTCAGATTCATTGGTAATACCTTGAATGCCAGATTCGGGGTCAAGTAATGCTGTATGCTGTAGTTTAAACTCTTCAAAAAACTTCTTATTAACGCGTTCAACATCAAAACCTGATTGCAGACGTTGAACAATATCGATAACGCCTACAGCTTCTAATTCTTCTATGTCAACTTTTAAAGCACTAATTTTACTTAAGAGTAAATCCCATGGTTCCCGTTTCACATAAACATGGTCGCGGGGATAAATTTTTGTGCCTTCTCGCTTCACCCAATACCAAAGAGATTGGGTGCGATTACCATCAATAAAAATTCAGAGATTTTCTAAATGTAACTGAGAAATGTCTCTGTAAATTGCCTCACGAATTTTAGCATTAGGAATTTGACCCGCATCTGCGGTAATTTCAAAAACAACTACCTTTGACAATTCTGCAATTTTCTGGCGAGTATACTTTTCCCCATTAATTGTCATTGATAAAGCTTTTTTAGGTGACGGGTTATTCCACCCAAGCTGATGGATAAACAGGTCATCAAACTTAAATTCTTGCAGAAGTTGGCGGCTATGTTGAAAATCAATCGTCATAATCGGTGAGATATAAAACTTTCTTTACTCTGGTTATAGCCAATCGCCAAATTATGATTACAGCCACTTTCTGCAACCATTGGTTGCAGTTTTTCATCATTATATAATAGTTTAACCCTTCGGTAATTTCTGTTGCATTATGCGCTTTGCAGCTTCATAATCGTCATTTAACAAATAGCAAAAATGATAGTAACTTGCTAAATAGAAATTGCACCCAAATTTTTCATAGCGGTCAGCTACAGCGAGAAAACCATATCTGGCATCTTGTTCGCTTCTAAACCAATCTTCAAAAAAAGAATCATGTAAATAAAGCGTTATTGTTTTTGCATCAGCACTGGGAATTAAACGAATTAATTCAATACTGGGATGATGAGAACGGCTAACTGGTAGCAGTATATTAAAACCATTAAAATTGAGGAAATCAGCTAAATCATCTTCGCTCATTTGATAGGAGGGAAATAATGATGATTCTGGCAACTTAATAAAATTTCGCCAACTCATCCAAAATTCATGCTTGGCATCAAATCCAGGGTCAATATCTAATCTCCAATTATCTTCTTGGCAAAGGTCGTCGATGACTTCTTTGGGTAAATCTGCTAGCTTCATAATAAAATTACCCAACTAAACTTGAATATTCTTATTGTACCAGATACCCTACTTGTTTAGGACTTACGCAGCGACACCATGTATGGTAGTTGCGGTGCCGTACTCTCGTCTAACGCACCCTACATTTACAGCGAATTGCTTTCCGAGTGAAGTACAGCCTTTTGGCTTAGTTTGTCAAGCGCGCAGCGCTTGACAAACTAACTTTCCACAAACAATCCCAAAGAGCAAATAATTTGTGGTTCTCGTTTTTCAGCTTCTTCACTTACAATACACAAGCGTTCATCCGTCCGCAAAGCAACTACTAATTCAGCTAACTGCTGGTTACTAATGCCACTGGGTAATTGACGGTTTAAAGTATCAATAGCTGACTGTCGCAACGGATAACGATAAATGTCATCAATCGCCTTTAAGAGTTCTTCTGTTACAAATGCTGTTCCTTTCTTGTCTTGAACATACTTCTTCAGTCGTTCATAAGTGCGGAACCTAGCACCTGATGGTCTTCCCAACTCAACCCCACTATTCTGCTCTGATTCGGCGATTAATTCCGCACCTTTTTTAACTAATTCATGATGCCGTTCATCTCTTGTAATTGCTGGTGTAGAGGGTTCGCATTCTGCTACTTTTAAAACTGCTAATTGCGACTGGGTGACACTGTTACCGTTCCGGTCAACCCACACTAGGGAATCATTACCCTCAGCGGTTTTCATGTACAGCAAAACTCCTTCCGGTTGCACTGGTGTGGGGGTATGAGCGCGAGTAGAATATTCGGCATTTTCTTGCAGTCGCTGGCGCAGTCTTTGAGGTAAATTAATAATCCTTTCTACACCCTCAGCCGGGAGAAAAGAATAGCAGCGAATTTCTTTTACTTTTATTTCTTTATCGCAACCCGCTCAAACCTTAAAAATGCTGAAATCCTTGATTTAAATTTATTTTTTTTTTATAATTATAATTATTATTAATATCAACTAAATTAACTGTTTTTTCAGCGTTAATTTTCCCGATAATTGCTGCTTTTTTGTCTAATTCTTCCACAAATTTACCAGCTATTTCTGGGGGAATACAGAGAACTAATTCAAAGTCTTCGCCGCCGTATAATGCCCAATTTAATGCTTGTTCTGCTGACACAAAATTGAGTAAACTATCCGAGAGGGGAATATGCGATCGCTCGACCACCGCCCCCACTCCACTCGCCCGACAAATCTGCACAATCCCATCAGCCAATCCATCGCTGCTATCCATTCCAGCAATGGGTAATTGGTAATGGGTAATGGGTAATGGGTAATTGTCTAGAATGTCCCACAAAATCGGTAAAACATCTAATCTGGGTTTGGGGCGTTGATGGGCTTGAATTAAGATGTTGCGATCGCGATCGCTTAGATTATTTCCCAATTCGGGATTTAGTAGTAATTCTAATCCGGCGCGGGACGAACCGTGAACGCCTGTAACTACAATTGCATAGCCCGGTTGTGCGGCACTGCGGCGGATAATCCGATTGGGGGTAACTTCGCCAAACGCAGTGATGGAGAGGGTGACAACGGGCGATCGCACCACATCTCCCCCCACAATCGGGGTATTGTATTGTCCCAAACATTCGCTCATCCCCTCATAAACCTGCTCCACCCAACTCACCTCTGTATCCCCCGTCACACCCAAACCTACGGTAATTCCCAGAGGAGATGCGCCCATAGCGGCTAAATCGGATAAATTAGCAGCAGCCGCACGCCAGCCTGTATCTTGGGGAGAGGTGGTACGATCGCTAAAATGCACCCCATCGACTAACATATCGGTAGTGACAACAAGCTCGTACCCAGGCTGCAATCGAAGAACAGCCGCATCATCGCCCACTATTTCATCGGGACAAAACCGCTGCAATCGTTGTAATAACCCTTGTTCCCCAATATCCCTAATCTGCATAAATTGTTTGTAGTAGGGACTTTAGTCCCCAAACCTAATAACAAAGGACGTTCGTCCTGACTACGAACTGAAAAGCATTTTAGTCAGTTTTAACTGACAAAACTTACACAAACACCAAAGTTTCTCTGAAAAATCGTCGCTTTGGAAGTAAAGAGCGTAGCAAGAAACCCGGTTTCTATGTTTGCTAATTGTGGGCGAATCAAATCTAAAATCTGCCATCTCAAATCTGAAATAATCACCAATCTCCTTTTGCCAAAGACGGAGGTAAACGCAATTTAGGAAAGCGATAAAAAGGTTCGCCATCCCGATCGAATTCCAGAATTGCACCAAAAGTCTTAACCTGTAGATCCAGGTACTGCTTAGCCAACTGAGAATCAACAGTTGCAGCCGCAGCTAGCTGGATCAGGGAAATACAACTATCTTGCTCCTTCAACAACTCATAGAAAGCTACTTCTAGTCGCCGTTGCTTCTGCCGATCGCCAGTTGCCTTAATTATAAATAAGCCAGCCGTTCCAGCAAGCGCGAGGATTAATATAAACTCAACAATCGCCATGTCAGGTAAAAATCTAGGCTAATTTATATTTTGCAATATTTTACGATATCGCTCCCAGACAATAGCCTGAGAGCGAAATTTTGGGCAGATATTGCCCTCGGGCTTAATTTAAGCAGCTTGAGGCTGAACCAGATTTTCTGCCCCTCGAACTACCTTAGCCGATTCGATCGTATCGCCTGCCCGCAGCTTTTCCAACACTTCCTTCCCTTCCGTCAGGTAGCCAAACACTGAATAGCGACCATCGAGTAAGTTGAGTCCGGCGGGAGTGAGTTCGGGTTCAAATAGGAAAAAGAAAAACTGAGACGATCCCCCATCTGGCTCGAATTCGGGACGCGCCATCGCCACAGTACCATAGGCAGAGAAGGGTAAAACCGGCTTTTCGCGGAAGCGTCCGGCATCTTCTAGGGTAATACCATAAGTCGGTGCCCGGTCGCCTTTAACCAGAATTTCTAGGGGAATGGCGCGGTACTTGCCAGTTGCTGGGTCAATAAAACCTTGATCCGGACCGGGTGGATCTCCAGCTTGCAACACGTAAGATTCTTCAGCGCGAATAAACTTCATCCCGTCGTAAAAACCGCGCTCAACTAAATCTACAAAGTTACCCGCAGTCACGGGGGCGCTATAGCCATCTACAACTAAGGTAATCGGGCCTTTATTGGTCGTCATTTCGATGGTGGCGCGACCTTTAAGCTGAGGTAGATTGCTATATTCGGCGGGAACTTCATAGGGGAATTTCTGCACCATCAAATCTTCTAGATCCCCGACTAAATTCAGCGCCTTGGAACGCTCGAGCGATATTTGGTTTTTATCCTTGGCTTCGTTAGCGTTGGAGATCGCGGTTAATTGCCCTTTCAATTCCTCGATCAAAGCCTCAGCTTTTGGCTTTTGTGCTTCAGGGACGCTGGCTAGCAATTTCTCAGGACGGGAGAGAATCGAACCCGCTTTGCTAATATCGCTAGAAATAGCACTCCAACGGCGATTGGCTCGCAGTTGGTTCGCAATGTCTTCCAAACTCGATTGCAAGTCTCGCACCGGCTGATTGTCAATCGGTAGCGCGTACCGCAATAGCGCTCTACCATCGGTGATAGGATTTCCCACAGGTAAACGGCTCTGGCGGTAGGCAGCAGAAAGCCCCAAAGAGAGCGTTACCAGCAGCAGCATCGCGATGCCGGTTAAGAGCCAGCGTTTGGCAAGCTCAAAGAATGGAAGACTAGAACGAGGCATAAATAAAGTTTTAAGTAAACACAATCTTACATCTTGCCATAGAGGGGAGGACGCTCGCTTGGCGGGGACACTCTGACGCGGGGAATGAAGATAGGGAAAATGGGGAAGATGGGGAAGATGGGGAAGGTGATGCAGGTGATGAAGACGATCAAGATAGGGAAGATGGGTAAGATATTACTTCTACTTCAAGCATCTCCCTTGTCTCCCTTGTCTCCCTCATCTCCCCATCACCATAGCCCCCCTGCCTCTGGAACCCCTGTTTGGTCACTAAGAGCGGTACAATCATTAAGCCGATCGTTCTGCCTGTGGGAAACAAGGTTCATGATTTCGAGTAACGATTTTCGACCCGGCGTATCAATTGAATGGAATAATGGCGTTTGGCGGGTCGTAGAATTCCTCCACGTCAAACCAGGTAAGGGTTCTGCTTTTGTGCGAACCAAGCTGAAAAACGTCCAAACTGGCAACGTGGTAGAACAAACCTTCCGCGCTGGTGAAACGGTGCCCCAAGCCAATCTAGAAAAGAGTACGATGCAGCATACCTATAAAGACGGCGATGATTACGTCTTTATGGATATGGAAACCTATGAAGAAGCGAGACTTTCTGCTAAACAGATTGGCGATCGCGTCAAGTACCTCAAAGAAGGCATGGAGGTGAACGTCATCCGCTGGAACACCCAAGTGATGGAAGTAGAACTGCCCAACTCGGTTGTATTGGAAATAGTTCAAACCGATCCTGGTGTCAAGGGCGACACCGCCACCGGCGGTAGCAAACCCGCTATTGTCGAAACCGGGGCGCAAGTGATGGTTCCCCTGTTTATTTCTATAGGCGAGCGCATCCGCATTGATACCCGCGAAGATAAATATCTAGGTCGCGAGTAAATTTTAGAGGTGAGATTTTAGATTTGAGATTGGGGAATGTCGTTCCCAGGCAGCTCCGTGGGAACGAGGGTAATGGGTAATGGAAAAAACAATTACCACTTACCAATTACCCATTACCTGTTACCAATTACCTTCAAAACGAATTTAACGGGGTCAGACTTATTGTGGAATTGGACTTGAATGCACTGCGCGAACTCCTGGCGGTTTTAAATCAAACCGAGATTACCGAACTGACACTCAAAAGCGCGGACTTTGAATTGACAGTGCGTAAGGGTAGCTCATTGAGCGATCGCCCACCCGAACGCTTATCACCCCAAGCTTTAGCTTTCGACCAGGAGAGTCGCGCGATGCCCCCTGACCTGCCAGTCCGCCCTACAACAACTCCTGCTGGCGCGGTAGGCAGTTTTGCTTCTCCTCCACCGGCATCACCCCCACAAGCTGAGTCGAAATGGGTGGCTATTAAGTCCCCGATGGTGGGGACATTTTACCGCGCCCCCGCTCCCAACGAACCGCCGTTTGTGGAAGTGGGCGATCGCATCCGCGTTGGGCAAACGATTTGTATCATCGAAGCCATGAAGCTGATGAACGAAATTGAAGCCGAAGTGTCAGGACAGGTAATGGAGATCCTCGTATCCAACGGCAATCCCGTGGAATACGACCAAATTTTGCTGCGGATTAATCCAGACTGAACATTACTCTATTGCTATAGAAAAGGAACTGGTAAAATTTTTGGGCATCGGTCCTTTTTGATAAATTCAATGAGACAAGCGCAACCTGTACCGCAAGAAGTTGTGCAACAAGTGGCTGAGTACTTCAGCATTTTGAGCGAACCAATGCGCCTTCGGCTGTTAAACTTACTTCGCAATGGCGAGAAATGCGTCCAAGAGCTAGTAGATGCCACGCAAACGAGTCAGGCGAACGTTTCCAAGCACTTAAAAGTGATGTTGCAGGCAGGTATCCTCAGCCGCCGCAGCGAAGGCACCTCCGCCTTCTACAAGGTGGAGGATGAGTTAATTTTTGAGCTGTGTAACCTGGTATGCGATCGCCTAGCTACCCGCATCGAACAACAAGCCCGTCACTTTCGCGATTTTAGCCTCGCCAGCAAACAATAGTTGGGTAATTGGTAATTGGTAATTGGTAATTGGTTGCGATTTATACTTTTCAGTTGACCGATTACCCATTACCCTCGTTCCTACGGCTCTGCCTGGGAACGCCATCACCCCTACAGGTGAAAATCCGCGTCAAAACTTTGGCGAGTCATCGGTTGGTCGATGGTTAAACCTTCACCGCCTAACTCTGTCAAGGGTTTCCCCTCGACAGATATATACACTTTGGCTTTGGGGTTTAAACTGGTTGCGGTGTAAATCACCTGTCCCAAGCGGCTTTGCATCGAAGCCGTACCGCCGCCCCTCGTGAATTCTTGGGACAAATCAACGGATACGGTATCATTTTTAACCGCCAAGCTGCGGAGTTTGGTTCCCTGGGGAATGCTGGAAGAAACACCCGCATCAGCACCCGTAGATCCCGATAACAAGCGGTTAAAAGCTTCTTCTAGAGACTGTTTTGGATTTTGGTTTCCCGTCTTGGTTGACGCTACCGGACGACCAACCAGGTGTATTTTATTATCCTGAGCTGCAACTAAATAAACTTGAGCCGTCTGCTGTTGTTCTGGCTGGACAACAGCAGACGGAGTGGGAGTATTATTTGTTACCGTCTGGTTTTCCCTTCCACAAGCAGTAACTAAAGCCAGGGTCACGACACCCGCAATGACGCTGCGAGGGATACGACAGAGTAGTTGTTGTTGCATGATTGGGTTCTCCTTCCAAATAAGCAGACTGGGTGTGAGGAGACCGAAATAGAGCTATGTGTTTGGCAACGGCTAGTTGTTGACCTTCTGGAGCGAAGGTGAGGGCAAAACTCGTACAAACGCCGCGATCTCCAGTTGATCTGGATTTATCTTTAATTGTAGAAGCCTTGCTGTAATTCCGGACTGTTCCAATTGACCGAGATCGAACTGTTCGGTTAAACTCTGGCTCAGCGGGCCAAGCAGAAAAGAAGGTATCTCGTTATTATCGATCGATGCACTTGGCTCGATTAATTGCAACCGCCGCCCCGATACAAAAGCTATCCCAGACTCAAGTCTAATCGGTAATTTCCTCCCATTGGCGGCATCGGTTTGGGTTTCGCCCTCCTGCTGTAACTCTACCTGGAACCGCAGGCGGTTGTTTGCCAGAAATTCTACCCTGGGATTGACGAAAGTGTAGCGTTGCGAACCTTGATTTAAAAAAGCACCCGCATAGCGGGTTACCAGATTCTGCAACAGCGCCTTGATTCTGGGTGTCTGTAAAGCTTTGTTGATATCCCCTGCGGTTAAAACTAACCGCACCCCAGCTTGCAAAGGTTGGCGTAAAGCTGCGGTAGGCAACTGTCCCCGCTGTCTCAGACGCTGTATATTAACGTCAACGGGGTCGGTTTCTAATTCTAAAGCAGCGATGCGAGCTTCGGGGATGAGCCACAATCCGCGTCCAGCAATGCGCACCCGTTCTAGTTTACCTTGCACCAACTGGTAGCTGGGAATGTTGTCTACTCGGACTTGTAATTGTTCTACCCTGTCAAACTGGGAACGGATGCTATTTCTAGCAATACTCTCTACGAAAAACCCAGCCGTAGATAGCAGACCAAATACCGCAGATAAAAGATAGGTAATGATTTCCATTGGGAATGGCTAATCGCTAATTGCTCATGGCTCATTGTTAATTGTTATTGGTTTTTTGGCAATTAGCCATTGTTAAGAATAAATTTCACAGATGTAGGGGCACGGCGTAGAAGGATTTTTGGTTTTTATTAAAAGTTTGTCTAATGCCGTGCCCCTACTTTAGGATAAGGCAGCCTCGATCCACTGCTTGAGCGTGGATACTACTTCATCGATGGGAATTTCTTGGGATTTGTGGGTAGCGCGTTCGACAACTTCCACTTTACCCGATTGCAGCGATCGCCCGGTGACAATCCGGTAAGGTATGCCAATCAAATCGGCATCTTTAAACTTTACACCCGCTCGCTCGTTGCGGTCATCTAGCAGGGTTTCAACTCCCGCTTGATTTAATGCTGTATAAAGTTTCTCCCCGACTTCTATCTGTTGGGCGTCGGATACATTGGGAATCGAGATAATCGCGTGGTAGGGAGCGAGCGCTACAGGCCAAATTATCCCATCTTTGTCGTAAGATTGCTCCACCGCCGATTGTGCTAATCGCGACACGCCTACCCCGTAACACCCCATCACCAAAGGCATTTCTTCCCCTTGTTCGTTGGTGTAGGTAGCGCCCATTGCTTTAGAGTATTTTGTCCCTAGTTGGAAGATATGACCGACTTCGATTCCCCTGGCGCTTTGGAGGGTTTGTTCCGGGTCGTGGGTGGCGCGATCGCCCGGTCTAGCTTTCCGTATATCTACTATGCTTTCTGGTAACTTAAATTGAGATCCCCAATTCGCTCCCACTACGTGATAGCCAGATTCGTTAGAACCAGTGACGAAATTCTTTAAATCAACCGCAGTTTTATCAACTAACCGCAAAAACTTGGGATCCCCCCCTGGCCCCCCCTTAGCAAGGGGGGGATCCCCCCCTGGCCCCCCCTTAGCAAGGGGGGGTTGGGGGGGATCCGAGGTAATATAATCATCTGCGATATCTGGTGCAATATAGCCCAAAGGTAAAGACTTCGCCGCCCATTTTTGCTGTGCTTCGGCATCGGGTACTTGCAGGGCTAAAACCGTTTTAGCATTGTATCGCTCTGCTTGCCGTACTAACTCATTTTGCAGCTTAACATCATTAACTTCTTGGTCGCCGCGAATGCTGACCAATACCAGCACCGTCATGCCATTATCATAAACAGCTTGGTAGAGGACATTTTTGACAACTTGAGTCGGGGAACATTTAAGGAATTGGCAGAGTTTTTCTATCGTTTCGGTTCCCGGAGTTTCCCGTTTTTCATAACTATTAAACGGCGAAGGTTCTGCATCCGCTGGCAACGAAACCGCCTTTTCTACATTCGCGGCATACTTGCCATCTTCGGTGTATAGAACCTCATCTTCTCCCGCATCTGCGAGTACCATAAATTCTTGCGAACCCGAACCGCCAATTGCCCCCGAATCAGCTTCCACCGCGCGGAATTTTAAACCAGAACGCCGCAGCATATTGCTGTAAGCATGGTGCATATCCTGATAAGTTTTTTTCAGGCTTTCCTCATCTGCGTGGAAAGAATAGCCATCCTTCATGATGAATTCGCGCCCCCGCATTAAGCCAAATCTAGGGCGAATTTCATCGCGGAATTTCGTTTGAATTTGATACAGATGCAAAGGTAATTGCCGATAAGAACGAATCATTTCCTTAGCGACAGTTGTAATTACTTCTTCATGAGTCGGACCAAGACCCAATTCCGTCTCGCGGCGGTCTACGAGGGCGAACATAATACCCTCAGCCTTAGTATAAGTATCCCAACGACCCGATTCTTTCCACAACTCGGCGGGTTGTAATTGGGGGAGGAGACACTCTTGCGCCCCCGTGGCGTTCATTTCTTCCCGGACAATTTGGGAAACCTTTTGCAGCACCCGCCACATCAGAGGCAGATAGGCATAAATACCGCTACCGATGCGACGTATATAACCTGCACGCAGGAGTAATTTATGACTGGGTATTTCTGCTTCTGCTGGGTCTTCCCGCAGCGTGACAAATAACATTTGAGACAGTCGCATCGTTTCTTCCTTTTCCCGACGGGATGCTTGCTTTCTCAGTCTAGAACATTCGGGGGTTCAAATCTTTCAGATGAGCGGGACTTACCCAAGGGCGTTGCCAGAAACCCGGTTTCGACCGTCGATTTCTCGTTGACAAACCAACGATTTTTCGTACAAACCGGGAATATGAGCGTAAGTCCTGATGATATAGCAATCTCATCCTTGTCGCCCTTGTCTGTAGGGGCGAGTTGATTCCGCATATCTGGCTCTCTGCAAGATATCTGGTTAAAGTCCGTCCCTACTATAGATAGTCTCCCATAAATCCGCCTTCCAGTCTTGGGTCGCCATTGGCTTGGCTGTGAACCGTAGTTTATGGTATCACCTTATTAATCGATTTTTACAACCAGACTATCCAAAACATCGATATTATGGCAGTTTATCAAGACCGCGAAGCGTTCATTCCCTATCGTCGATCCGACCTGATCGAACTTTGCGTGGAAGACGGTCAGTTAGCCGCCGCAGATGTGTCAAAGTTCCGCAATTTATGCGAAATCTTGTCTGCCTATTACCATTTTAATTTACATCAACAATTAGAGTTATTAAAATCTAATTATGCTCCGTTTAATCCGGATGCCGATACCAAATTTAGAAATGAATTGACAACAGACCAAAAGGCCAATATGCAAGCCCAATTGGTGACGGTTTTTGAGAATATACTGACCCAAGCTAATTATATACGCTTAAACAAAAAAATGTTACAATTGGCGGTGCAGGAAAAGTCATTAATTGAGTTAAAAACACAGATTGATTTTGCCGACTTTGACCAGATCGTTTTCTACTACCGAGGCGACCGAAAACAGAAAATTTTAGTCAAAAAATTATTGAAAAATGTAGAAAAGACGATTCAGGTATTTGAGCGGGTAGTATTGTTGCTAAAATCCAAAAATTACAGATATTTTGAATCTAAAAATTCTTCGATAAAAAACCTTAATTTTAAGCCTGGTAAAATATACATTTACTTTTACAAAAACATTCCCAAATATGACCTAGAGTTTTTATTTCCCAACATTAAGATCAGCATGACATGGAAAGACCGTCTCCTGTTTGGCATTCCGGCGGTTGGGGCTGGTATTCCGCTCGTACTCAAAATTATACCTGAATTGTTAGCGATTGTAGGGGTGATATTATTTGTCTTTTTCGGTCAGTCGATCCTGGTAAAATATATCAGCCAAGATCAAGTCCGTAATATTATGCCCATACTGGTAGCTTTCTTGTCTCTAATTGTTGGTTTGGGCGGGTTTGCGTTCCGGCAATATAACAATTACAAGAATAAGAAAATCAAGTTTCAAAAAGAAATAACAGACACTCTGTTTTTCAGAAATTTGGCTAATAACGCTAGGGTTTTTAGCTCTTTAATTGACGAGGCCGAAGAGGAAGAATGTAAAGAAATTATCCTGGTATATTATCACCTAATGACGAGCAAAACACCTGTGAATCCGGAACAATTGGATGACCGAATTGAGGCATGGATGGAAGAAAAATTTGGGACGAAAATTGACTTCGATATCAATGGCCCCCTACGCAACCTGGAAGCAATACGCGGCAAAATTGTCAAAGAAGGAGAAGCGGAAGCTAGTACGCCAGAAATACCGCTCCTGACTTACGATAACCAGGGATTTTGTCAAGTTCCATCCCTGGACGATGCCAAAACAATCGTAGATTACGTTTGGGACAATATCTTTCTCTACGCCAAATGATGGCATCTCAGGAAAAGCCAGATGTCAATTTGCCCGTGGGATGAATTACCATAAATTGGTCAGTAAATTTGATAATTGTTTTTAACAGAGGTGCGAACGCGAGTGCGTGCCTCCGGCATATCGCGACACCCCACACCCCTATTTGTAATCGCACCGTACACATATGTGAAAGCACTTGCACAAACGCGCCTGCGCCTTAGTCCGAAGATTACCATTTACAATGCAGATCCTTCTGCTTGGTCAGAAACAAGTCTATGGGCGAAGTTGAAGAATTCCTGAGGTTACTTGAGGAAAGACCAAGATAGCAAGGCTTTGGATTAAGGAATACCATTATGCGGTATCTTGCAGAAGTCCAAAAAATAGGAACGCTTGGCATTAAAACACAACTCAAGCTGCTAGCTTATCAGGAAAGCGAACAGATTTGGAGTCCCGTATCCGATGAAGAGACAATTTTATCAGAGACAGCTAATAAGTACAAAGCTGGTGCTTTTGTGCTAGTTGAATTGAACAAAAGCAAACAAGTCCAACAAATTGAAGAAGCAGCACGTCCTTTAGTTGGCATTTTACAAAGTTATGCCCATTTACCGAAAAAGTTACAGCGCCTAGAAGAAGACATAAAATTGTGGCAGCAGTCTTACTCCGAACAGAAAAAAATGCTGACGCGGCGTAGTTTAGCGCTGCAAAATCGAGAACAACAATTGAAACAACAAAAAGAAGATTTTAACCAAAAGCTAGACCGACAACGCGAGCAAATTGACAGCGTGTGGGATGACCTCGATCGACTGCGCCAACAGCTAAATCTCGACCGTCAGAAGCTAACAGAAACTTTGCAGCAACTTTGACCTCTTGCCGCCATAAATGGACGGGGATTCTAAACTCTTGCTTCACCGAGGGATAAAACCAATCGGTTACGCTTTTTAGTGTTGGTGGTGCGTTACACGACCTTAACGCACCCTACTAAAATCCACAGATCTATTTCCCACGACTTGCGGCGCACCCGCTACCAAACGCAGTGTTGGTGGTGCGTTACACGACCTTAACGCACCCTACTAAAATCCACAGATCTATTTCCCACGACTTGCGGCGCACCTGCTACCAAGCGCAAATCGTCGCAATAAACAGATAGCCAAGGTTGACCTAAATTTAAACTAGAAAAAGGACTTTCTGCGGGGACTACCAATTTGCTGTTAATCAACCCCAAACGAGATTCAACCTCACCTTTAAACAACAACAAATCTGTACCCAAACTGCTCAAAACTGGGCTGCTTAACGGTATCGGCAACCCAAAACTTGGCTGACTGTAAGTGAGGCTGCAAAGTTGTCGATTTCCTTGGCGGATGGTAACGTTAGACTGCTCTCCCTTCACCCAAGTAAACTCAGCCAATTCTTTTGGTAGACCCCAAATTTCTCGACCGCCTGCTACAGAATCGGAATTATCGACATAAATATGGGACACCCAAACACCAATTTTGCCGGAATAGTTCACCACACCAGCAACAACAATTAACTCGTTGTATTCCAGGACAGAACCTAATCCGTAGGAGGATACATAAACCCCGCCTAGAGTTTTTCCAGGCCATACAGCAATAATGTCTAATTCTTTTGGAATAAAAGGACGCGATCTGTCAATATCGATTAACTGTAAAGTTTGAATTGCGTAGCCTTTGAGCGTCCACGGTGCTTGTGGATATGACATTGAAAGATTCTCCTGTTAACCCTTTTCCCTTTTTAGCGTAAGGTATCGAGCAGATAATCTGCCAAAAGGTGAAACTATTGTACTAGCTAAACTCATTAATATTTCATATGATGTCTGGTAGATTACCCATAATCATCAGCCGGGACACGGCACGATTAACGTTATCTGTTTGTCCGAGATATCTCTTTAGCCTTAGTCCCTACGCAACGACTCTGTGAGGTTTTTTTATTATGGGCAATTCAACGGACATCATATTATTTCAACTAAAGTAAGCAAAAAAAGAGGAGAGGAATGCGATCCCATACCCCTCCTCCCTAGTTAATTAGCCATTAGCAATTAGCCATTAACTAATAACTATTTCGTTTCCGAGAATTCGGCGTCAATCACATCATCGCCGCCAGAAGAACCAGTCGAACCAGTGCCACCTGTGCCAGCATCGCCACCAGGTGCAGCACCTGCACCAGCTTGTTGATAGATATTGCTACCAATGCTGTACAGGGTTTGTTGCAGTTCGGGCATTAAGGTCTTGATGCGTTCGTCGTCTTCTTTGGCAACGGCGTCTTTCAAGTCTTTGATCAAACCTTCAGCCTTGGTTTTATCCGCAGCGGGGACTTTATCTCCCAACTCTTTAAGCTGCTTCTCAGCTTGGTATGCCAGAGAGTCTGCTTGGTTCTTGCGGTCGATCTTTTCGCGACGTTCCTTGTCTGCGGCAGCGTTGCGTTCGGCTTCTTTAACCATGCGCTCAACGTCATCTTTGGGCAGGGTAGAAGCGCCGGTAATGCTGATCGATTGTTCTTTACCAGTGCCTTTATCCTTGGCGGTAACGTTCAGGATACCGTTGGCGTCGATATCGAAGGTAACTTCAATTTGAGGTACGCCACGGGGTGCGGGAGGAATGCCATCGAGTCGGAAAGTACCCAGACTCTTGTTGTCGTTGGACATTTCCCGTTCGCCTTGGAGGATGTGGATTTCTACGTTGGTTTGACCATCCACGGCGGTGGAGAACACTTCCGACTTCTTGGTAGGAATCGTGGTGTTGCGTGGGATAATCTTGGTCATAACGCCGCCCAAGGTTTCCACACCCAAAGACAGGGGAGTTACATCCAGCAAGAGGATGTCTTTAACTTCACCCGCGAGGACGCCTGCTTGAATCGCAGCACCAACGGCGACTACTTCATCCGGGTTCACGGTTTGGTTGGGTTGTTTGGCTAGAACCCGCGCCACCAATTCTTGCACGGCGGGAATCCGAGTCGAACCACCCACCAATACAACTTCATCGATTTGCTCTTTATTTAACTTGGCGTCGCGCAGAGCGTTTTCTACCGGAATGCGGCAACGATCGATTAAATCCGAGCAAAGTTCTTCAAATTTAGCCCGAGTCAGCTGCACTTCCAGGTGTTTTGGACCTTCCTGAGTTGCGGTGATGAAGGGCAGGTTAATTTCGGCTTGGGTAACGCTAGAAAGCTCGATCTTGGCTTTTTCTGCGGCTTCGGTGAGGCGTTGCAGCGCTTGTCTGTCTTTCCGCAGTTCGATGCCTTCGTTTTTCTTGAACTGTTCGGCGAGGAAGTCTACGATTTTCTTGTCGAAGTCGTCACCGCCCAGGTGGGTATCGCCAGAGGTTGCCAGTACTTCAAACACGCCGTCGCCGACTTCTAGAATCGATACGTCAAACGTACCGCCGCCTAAGTCGAATACGAGAATAGTTTCGTTGCTCTTCTTGTCTAAACCGTAAGCGAGAGAAGCTGCGGTGGGTTCGTTGATGATCCGCAGTACTTCAATGCCCGCAATTTTACCAGCGTCTTTGGTAGCTTGACGTTGGGAGTCGTTGAAGTAGGCAGGAACGGTAATAACAGCTTGGGTGACTTGTTCGCCCAGATATTTGCTGGCGTCATCTACCAGCTTCCGCAGCACTTGGGCGGAAATTTCTTCTGGGGCAAATTGCTTACCTTGAGAAGGGCAGTCAAGCTTGACATTGCCGTTGACGTTGAGGACTTTGTAAGAAACTTCGGTTGCTTCGTGGGTGACTTCGGAGAATTTACGCCCGATAAACCGTTTGACCGAATAGAAGGTGTTTTCCGGGTTCATCACCGATTGACGTTTGGCGATTTGACCGACCAAGCGATCGCCATTTTTGGTAAACGCCACAACCGAAGGCGTGGTGCGAAAACCCTCTGCGTTAGCAATTACTGTGGGTTTACCACCTTCCATCACTGCCACGCAAGAGTTTGTCGTACCTAAGTCAATTCCAACTACTTTTGCCATAAGAGTATTCTGGTTCTATGTCGCTACAAAAACTTTGGCCCTCTTTTGACCAGATGCTGACCAAGGAATTCGGTGTCTTCCACATCAGCAGCAAGTCTAGCTTCAATACCATTTTGGTAAGCTTACTGATCTATATAGTGAGGGCGGTACGGTATCTGTTGAAGGGGGGTTTCCCGAACCTAACCGAGGACGGTTAGGTTTGTTTGTGGTGTAGCATGTCCAGAGCCTTTTAGGTTCTGCCAATCGCTACCACTGCAACTACTGTAGGAAATGCTAAGCGGTTGGGGTTTGGGGTGAACCGTATAAGATCGGGGGTATTTGCCGCCAGTGAAAGGAGTGGGAGAGGCAAAACGTTAAGATCTTGAGCAAAGCATTATCAAAGATAGGCGATGAAAATTAAGGCTGTTATCTGGCAAGAAGACGGGGTGTGGTGCGCTTCTGTACCTGCTTTACCGGGATGTCACACTTGGGGCGAAAACTACGAGCATTTATTGGAGATGCTGGAAGATGCTATCCAGGGGTGGCTTGAAGTTGCCAGCGAACAGAAGGAAATTGAACCCGAAAAACAGTTGATTGAGCTATCACTATGAAAGCGATTTCGGGTAAAGCACTCTGTAAAATTGTTGAACGACATGGTTGGATACTAAAGCGGGTTACTGGCAGTCATCATATCTAGGGGAAGGATGATGTTGAAGCTATTCTCTCCATTCCCGTTCATAGCAACCGAGATCTGCCCACTGGCACTTTAAGGAGTTTGATGAAAGATGCAGGTCTGAGCCTGGAAGACCTAGAATAACAGCGATCGCGCCTTGATGTTCTCTGCTTCCTTAATATCGCTCCTCACTCTAGGTTGGGTTAACCCACAATTTATAACGCCTGCACAGCTATTAACGCAAGTTGCTAGTTATAATAAACATTGGGCGTTGCTAATAGCTAATAGCGGAGGTTGTCGTTGTATGGTATCCCAGTTTCGCAACCCGCGACTAGATCCCCGTCAGTGGTCTACCGACGGATATTGGTCGCTTGAAAGCTACGACGACGCCTTCGGCCGCACACCGTGTTGTGGTCAGGCTTTCTTCACTCGCCTCTTGTCCGAGCATCCTGAACTGCGCGACGATTTACACTTTCTCCGTTGGTCGGTACAATCCGAACACGTTTATGCGTTTGTTGATCGGGTCGAGGACGGATTTGGCGTGCAGTTTGATCCCTACTTAGAATACATAATTGTGTTCGATGGTGACGGCACGAATAACGAAATCGGCGACTGGTTTGAAAACCAAGTCCAAGAGGCAATCGACTACATCACCTTGACATACTTGTGGAGAAAACTGCTTTAAGTTTAACTTCATTTGTAGGGTGCGTTAATGCAGTAACGCACCGCGATACGAGTTGCTAGTGCGATCGCTGCCAACTTCATTGGAAAATATATTGACAATGTAAATACATTCTGCCTACACTATGAGGTATGGATGTGTATTTCGTGCTTAATGGTGTCACCTTCGTTTGGAATGAGGAGAAGGCTCGGATCAATCCGATCAAACATGAAGGTGTAACATTTCAGCAAGCCGCAGAAGCCTTCTTCGATCCATTTTTAGTGGTGGTTGATGCTAGTCGCAATGATGAAGCACGAGATGCCATTATTGGTTTAGATAGGCGATGGAATCTTTTGTATGTCGTCCATATTGAGGGTGAGGATGACATGATTCGGATTATTTCGGCTCGTAAAGCGACGCGCCAGGAACGTGAATACTATGAAAGCTGAATCTTTAAAAAAACGACTAGATCGAAATCGTCCAATGACAACTATAACGATTCGCATTCCTGAAGATGTGATTGAGGATCTAAAGCGAGTAGCGCCATTACTGGGATTTTCAGGTTATCAACCGTTAGTTCGTGCTTATATCGGACAAGGACTCAGAGCCGATCTTGAGCGATTAGAAGGTGATACTATCTCTGCATTGATTGCTAGCCTCAAACGTCACGGTGTTAGCGATGAAGTAATTAATCAAGCACTCAGCGAAGTAAGAGAGCAATAGTTATCTGTATCAGGACTGATGCGAAGAAACCGGGTTTCTATCAATAGAAATTGACGCAGAAACCCGGTTTCTAACTCGGTCTTTAGCCCCCCTTGGCAAGGGGGGTTGGGGGGATCGCCCATGCTAGATTAGGTCTGGATTTTCTCCTAACTCGCGTAACCTTTGGGCTAAGCGATCGGCACGTTGTTGTTCTGCCTCAGCGCGTTGTTGTTCCGAGTCAGCACGTTGTTGTTCCGAGTCGGCGCGTTGTTGTTCTGCGTCGGCGCGTTGTTTTTCGGCTTCCTCTGGTAACAATACTAAATTCCCCGCCTCATCGTAAAACCTCAGCCAAATCGCTGTATCATCTTCTACCTGGCCTTCCCAAGTTCCCAACCACAACCCCAATCCCTGACACCACACCCAACCTTGGGCATTGGGGTCAATTGGTTGATAGCCGCGATCGCTCTCCCAATGCCACCCTTGTAACGATTCTGACTTAAACGGATGAAAAACAAAGTAATCGCTAGTCTTAAATACTCGTTCGTATAGCCGTTTCTTTTCCCCCAAGTCTGCTGCTTCGGTAGAATCAGACAACAATTCAACTATGACATCTGGGTAGCGTCCTTCTTCTTCCCAAACAACCCAACCAAGTCGATTTGGGTTATATTCAACATCAAGGACGACAAAAAAATCGGGGCCGCGAAAATCTCGATTGCGGGCTTGTTTGCTGCTGTAATAAATAAACATATTCCCGCCAACAAAAAAGTCGTTGCGGTCTGCCCAATGATGTTTTAGAGAACGAATCAACAGATTCATCTCGATGCGGTGGCGGTTGCTTTCCAAAGGCTCTCCATCGTCAAAAATTAAATCGGTTGGTGGCATAGGAGGCTGCCATTCTAAGTCAGCCTCAACTGGTGGTGTGGTGATTTCCTGTGGCATCGCGTCTCAATTGAGCGGTGATAGGTTTTATTATAACGTTTTGGTTTTTTATCTAGGAGAAAAACTGCTAATCGCTAATGGTTAATGGCAAGAACAATGCGAGCGCTATTACATATAAATTGGTAGCAGTATCTGGATAAAGGGGGATGCGCTCGCCAATCCAAAATAAGCGAGCGCTCCCATTAACTATTACCGCGATTGTCGCCGTCTTGTTAAGTCGAGAATCCTTTGGCTAGCAGTTCTGACAATCCGATTAATTTTGGTTTTTTGAGTGTCGGAAAGACTTTCTAGTGTATCTAAACTATCCAAGATATTATTTCCAGATCGTCGCGCTTGTCGATATTGGGTTTGTTGCTCTGGTGTCAGCAGTTTTTCAATCTCAGCTTCGGCTTCGGATTGTATCTGTTCAACCTGCAATCTTTGCTGCTGAAGTGGAGTGGAGGGTTGCGGACGACGCTGGGGTGGAGGAACGGGAATCGGAATGTCTTGAGCTAAACTAGAGGAAGAAGTTGCAGCCAGAGCGATCGCAACTAAGGAAATAATATTTAGCTTCACCATTTTCTTAACCCAAAAATCTAGTTAAGCCTATTTAATAATAAGTTTAGCCATAACCTCAAATCGCAAGTTAAACCAAATCCGCCAATTTTCTAGCTTCCCTGTCCCTTATGTAAAGCGATTAGCCCTGGGAGCGTTCCGCTGCGCCGCATCGCGCCTAAAATAAAGAAAGCTAAACTGTTTCGACGTTGCTATGGTAACCCTATCTCCCACCCTCCAAACCAGACTAATGACTCCGCTAAGGATTGGGGGTTTTGCAGTCAAAAGCCGGGTGCTACAATCTCCCCTATCTGGGGTGACGGATTTGGTATTCCGTCGTCTGGTGCGCCGCTACGCACCCGACTCGATGATGTATACCGAAATGGTCAACGCCACGGGGTTGCACTATGTCAAACAGTTGCCCAAAATTATGGAGGTAGACCCGAACGAACGACCGATTAGTATCCAACTATTCGACTGTCGCCCAGATTTCCTCGCAGAAGCAGCGGTAAAAGCAGTAGAAGAAGGCGCGGATACGGTTGATATTAATATGGGTTGTCCGGTCAATAAAATTACTAAAAACGGCGGCGGTTCTTCCTTATTGCGTCAACCAGAAGTCGCCGAAGCAATTGTCCGAGAAGTCACTAAAGCTGTAAATGTGCCGGTAACGGTTAAAACTCGCATAGGTTGGTCGGATAAGGAAATTAATATCCTAGAATTTGCTAAGCGAATGGAAGATGCAGGCGCGCAAATGATTACCGTCCACGGTCGTACCCGCGCCCAAGGTTATAATGGCTCTGCGAAATGGGAATGGATTCGCCGCGTTAAGGAAATTCTTTCCATTCCAGTTATCGCTAATGGAGATATTTTTTCGGTTGAGGCTGCTGTAAAGTGCTTAGAAGAAACAGGCGCTGATGGGGTAATGTGTTCGCGCGGAACTCTGGGTTATCCCTTCTTAGTGGGCGAAATTGACTACTTTTTGAAGACAGGAATCCAAAAAGAACCACCCACGCCGGTACAGAGGTTGGAATGTGCGAAAGAACACTTGCAAGCTTTGTACGAATATAAGGGAGAACGGGGTATCCGTCAGGCGCGCAAGCACATGACTTGGTATGCGAAAGGTTTTATGGGTGCGGCGGATTTGCGAGGAAAACTCAGCGTTATCGAAACTTTAGAACAAGGGGTAGAGGTAATTGATAATGCGATCGCTCACCTTCTCTCTATTGACTATACCAGTTACAACTGGCAGGAAGATGAATCTGTCAACTCCCAAATGGTAGAAGTTTGAATCAACTACCCGCGCCTACTAACTAAGGCAAGTTGCTAGTTATAAACAAGGGCGTTGCTAATTGCTAATTGCTAATTGCTAATTGCTAATCTTGGATTTTTACTGATTGATATGATGTCAGGCTTTTCACCCATAATTAAAACTCAGAGCGTCAGAGTGTCCCCGCAAAGCGAGCGTCAGTCCTAACTATGGGTAATCAAACCGACATGATATGAACCATTAGCCATTAGCCATTAGCCATTAGCCATTAGCCATTAGCCGCTCCCAGAGAGATAATTAGCAACTTGAGTTAACTAGGGAATAGAGTATTAAGTTTCAGGATTCTTTTTGGACAAGTCTCTTGTGAACAACCACAGATAAAAGCACAGTAGCAGCACCAAGGTCACCCAACTAATTATGGTGCCTATCCGTTCTACAACTGTACCTCTATACCAAATCCTGATGTCATAAGTTCCTGGTGATAATTCCAACTGCATACGCCCATCTTCAGCAGGATAAAGCAGTTGCTCTTGACTCTGATTGCTGGGAGGAGGAGTAATCTGAATTCCCCAACCTGGATAATACAACGTTCCGATGTTTACCAATACTTCTGTAGTGGCATCGATCTTCAGCTGGCGTTGACCAGGATGCCAGTCTTTAATGGAAAATTTACCATTTCCCTTAGCGAACTCAACCTGTTGATAGCGCCTTGGTGGTATTCTGGGAGCGAATTTCCGAGGAGTAAGCCAATTTTTCGTTTGTAATGCACTCGGTAAGTAATCCATTGCATCAGCTTGGAAAAACTGCAAGTCACGGTCAAGGTAGAGAAAGATTCTCTGACCTAACTCTAAGTAGTGGTAATCTCCCACTTTTCTATTTTTAATCTGCTGTAAAACTTTAGCCGGAATTGCTGCTCTATTGGTGACCAGATAGTCGATTGCTTTTAGATTTGTATTCTTAAAGTCAATCAGATAAAGATTGGCACTTTCGTATGTCAGGTACAAAACTGCGACGAAAATAACAATTCGACCAAATTTCTTTCTAGCTATTGAGAACCGATCTCTTAAAAATTCAAGCGTGTAGCTAAAAATATATGGTGTCAGAGAAGATGTCACCATTAAGAATCTCCAGGGAAACTGGATTTTCTTAAAAGTGGAAATTGTTTCATATATAAATAGCGACGCATCTGTCATCATAAAAATGGCAAATGCCACCATTATTATTTCTAGAGTTGCCAAAATGTGTTTGGGTTCTTTTGAACGCCAATATCTTGTAAATAATACAGCAATAATCAGAATTGCTAAATTCAGAAAAAATGTTTTAGAAAGAGTTCTTTCCCAGGGGATTTGCACCAGGCTGAACCGAAAATTTAAGATGCCATTTATAAAGAACTTATCGTTAATATATTCTCTACCCGCTCCTTTTATCAGATGGGTATCTAAAAGAACGGGCAAAACAAAAAAAGCATCCAGAGCTATGGCTAAAAACAGCGGCGAAAACAAAGAGGTCAAAGCTCGTTGCCACTTAATCTGACCCAAGGCGATTAGAATGGTGACTGATAGCACATAAGATGATACGAAAATCAGCGAGGAAGGAAGATGGGATAAAAATAAAGCAGCAAACCCTAACGTTAGTAGTATTAATTGTCTCTTATTAAAATTTATTATACCTAGATAAATGCCGATAGTTAGCCAAGGTACTAAAGCTATGGCAACGGTTTCAGGAAAAGCCCCGCGTTTGAATATATCAATTATTAAATAAGGGTTGAATATTCCTAAAATTATTGATGTATAGCTAGATAAAGAGTTTTTTCCAAACAGTAGTCTAGCTAATTTTATGACTCCAATAGCATTTAAAATTAAGACAATAATGAGGGCACCTTTAATTTGTTGGCTTGGTGCTAGCTGCAAAATGGCAAAGGGAAGACTGAGCAATCTGAACAGCGGTGGATAAAACACAAATGTTGGCGTTCCTAGTCCACCAAATGCTTCTTCAAACCATTTGGGATACATCCATCCATCAAGGATTTGCTGATTCCAGTAATACCCCCAGGTCAGATGCCAAAATCCATCGTGATTCGATATGACGTTATAGTTGAGAACTGCAATCGCCAATCCTACAGTAATGATACCGACCACCGCGATATCTAAATATCGAGTCAAGTTGAATCTAGCATTTATAATCATATTTTTATATTCCTATAAACCAGAACAAGGCTTTGCTGTATGGCTTTCCCGTATCTATTGGTTGACAAATTACACCCTGAGTATTTTCTGGCAAGTAGTCAAATTCTATTTTTCCGGGGTAAAGTGCGAGGTTAACTAAGTACACAGGTTTTTGCTGCTCTAGAACCCGCTCCAAGATCCCACCCGGTTTCACCTCTGGATTTGTCCCAAAATCCCGCAACGCAGGAGGACTTTATATTTATAACACACGAGTAGCGATCGCGTCACTGTATTTTAGGACTTACGCAAATCAACCCGGTTTTTACGAAAAATTCCCATCTACGAAAAAACCGGGTTTCTGCCCCCGGGTGCGTAAGTCCTGTATTTGTTAACAATGCCATGCCCAGAAAAGCCAGTTCCGTTTTTACCCCTGCGAGCTGACTGTCAAATTCAATAAAGTTTTACATTAAAAGTTAAAAGTTATTCATGATACAGTTAACTTAGAGAGATAAAAATTTAATTGACAAAAAAAATACAAATGAGTAACGCTGACATATCTAAGAATCCAGGGACGACTTTAGCCTATGGCGGTTTATTGCATCGAATCGTCAATCGCATCCGCCAATCCCTAGAGTTAAAGGAAATTTTATCGGCAACGGTGGCAGAAATCCGCTCATTCTTAAAGACAGACCGAGTCAAAGTTTATCGCTTTCATCCGGATGGTAGCGGGCAAGTAATTGCCGAGTCTGTTTATCAGAATCGCCTACCGAGTTTGTTGGATTTGAACTTTCCTGCAGGCGATATTCCGCCTGCTTCACGGGAAATGTTTATTAAAGCGGGACAGCGCTCGATTGTGGATATAGCAGCGCAGCAAATCACCCTCAGTCGCCTGGAACATCCAATTACGACGGGAGACTTGACAATTGGAGAAGTTTATCGCCAACCGATTGCTGATATCCTCAAGCGTCCGGTAGACCCCTGCCATGTAGAATATTTAACCGCAATGGGGGTGCAGTCTTCTTTGGTGGTGCCAATTCTCTACCAAAACAATCTTTGGGGTTTGCTGGTATCCCACCATTCCCAACCGCAAGCTTTTTCAGAGGAAGATCTGCACGTTGTCCAATTGGTAGCAGATCAATTAGCGGTGGCGATCGCCCAATCCGAAATGCTGCATCAAACCCGCCAACAAGTGCGTCGGGAAGCGATTATCAATCAAATTTCCAGTCTGCTGCACTCGCCGCGCCACATTGACGAAATTCTGCAACTCGGACTGGAAAGAATTGTCAGAGCGGTTCAAGGTTCCGGTGGCAGATTATACCTGATGCCAAGGGAAAGCACTGCACCCGTCCTCTATACCTGCGGCGCTCAAACTGCCGCTATCTTCAACGGCGACCAAGCAGGATTGCTGGAAGAAACTCCTTTCTGGCAACAATTGATCGAAGCGACAAATCAACCGATCCAAACAGGGAATCACAAGGGTCTGCAAGTTATTACCGACCTCTACCAAGAAGAAGAACTTAAATCTGTTACTTGGATTTTCGGGCGCACCCGCATTCGGGGATTGCTCGTAATGCCTCTCCAGTACAGTCAAGAATCTATCGGTTGCCTAACTATTTTCCGCGATGCAATTGATACCGACATTAACTGGGGAGGGTATTGGGAGAAGGATGAACGGCAACAGCTACCCCGCAAATCTTTCCAACTCTGGCGAGAGCAAAGAAAGAACCAACCCCCGCAATGGACTCGCGAAGACATCGATTTAGTTCAGTCCCTGGGAATTCACCTAGCAATGGCGGTGATGCAAAATCGCCTTTACCAAGCACAAAAGCACAACTTGGAACTCAATGCCGCGCGCGCTGCGGCAGAAGAAGCGAGCCGACTGAAATCAAATTTTATCGCCACGACCAGCCACGAATTGCGGACGCCCCTGACTGCTGTGGTAAACTTTCTGCAACTGCTAAAGGAAGGTTACTACGATAACGAGGAGCAGTTAAAAAAATACATCCAACTTGCCCATCAATCGGCTAACAATTTGGTCAATATCATCAACGATGTCTTAGACATTGCCAAAATAGAAGCAGGTCGCATGACGGTTGATTTAGAACCAGTCAGTCTGATGCCGTTGTTGGAAGAGCAGCAAAACCTTTTCAGTTTGGAAAGCCAGCGTCGGGGAATTAAACTGGTTATTGAGTGTGAATGGGATCGCGTCTTAGCTGACAAAGATAAACTCAGACAGGTTCTCACCAACCTATTTTCTAACGCCTTTAAGTTTACCGAAACAGGTGAGGTTCGAGTCTGCGCCATCAAACGAGCAAGGGACGCGATAGTTGAAATTTCAGTAACCGATACCGGCATCGGCATTACTACCAGCGAACCAGAATCTTTATTTGAGCCTTTTGTTCAAGAAGATAGCTCAATCAAACGGCATTACGGCGGCACAGGTCTGGGTCTAGCTATTTGTAAACGGTTAGTTGAACTGATGGGAGGTCAGATTTATCTTCAAAGTCCTGGCAAAAACGAGGGAACGACGGTAACATTCACGCTACCTGATGTGGAAGGCGAACTAACTGCCTAAAAAGAGGTGGAATTTGAACATTCTGCTGGTGGAAGACGATATTATCCTAGCCGAGTCTACAGCTTGCTTGATTCAACGGATTGGCGGGCATCAAGTCTATATTACAGATGAGCCAACTGAAGTTTTTCGGTATTGCCAATCTGGAACAATAGACGTAGTTATGATGGATGTTAATTTGCCAGGAGCCGCGTGGCAAGGTGAATTTGTTAGCGGAACAGAGCTATCGCAATTGCTTAAAAATCAACCGGAAACAGCAGATATTCCGATTGTTTTAGTCACAGCCTACGCCGTGGCAAACGAACAGCAAAAACTCCTGGAAATATCCAAAGCAGATGGATTATATGCCAAACCTATTACTGACTTTAAAGCCTTTTTAGCAATGTTGGTTAAGTTGGGAACTAAGAGCTAATTGGTAATTGGTAATTGCTAATTGCTAATTGCTAATTGCTAATTGCTAATATAGCATTTTTCCCGCTCGCTCCATTAGCCGAGCTTTTGAGGTAACTAGCAACTTAAGTTAATTATTATTATTTATTCACTGGGTGCAATCTTCTCTACTTCCCACGGTCGTTCCCAGGGAAGACTGGCAGAGCTATCAATTAGCAATTAGCAATTAGCAATTACCAATTATAGAATCCCGGTAACTCATAGGAAACCGGGATTCTGTAGCCCTTGTTTACTTCTCCGTCAAAGAGTAAACACCATCCCAATCATCGGGTGGGGGATTTTTGAGATACTGCTGACAGCGTTCTAGATACAAAGATGCGGCTTTGTCTTGAGCAATATCTTCCAGAATCGTGCCAAACTCGCCCATGGCGCGGGTAAACTTGCGATTCAGGTAATACTCGCGTCCTCGATGGTAAAGTTCAATAATCTGTTGCTTAGTCTCCTCCAAAGGTTCGGATTGCAACCCCACGAGTTCGTAGATTTTCACGGGTTGGGTTTTGCCTTTGACGCGAATTTGGTCGAGTTCTCTGTACCAAATTCTCTTCGCGCAGGGGTGGAAAGTACTTTCGCTAATCACAATATCGCAGCCGTATTGTTTGCTAGCACCTTCCAAGCGCGATCCAAGGTTAACGCCGTCGCCAATTGCGGTGAATTCCATGCGTTTGCTGGAGCCAATATTACCGCTGATCACGATATCGGAGTTAATCCCAATACCGATCTTGATTTCTTGCTTTTTGGCTTCTCGACGGCGCTGGTTAAATTCTGCCAGTCGATGGCGCATTTCGATGGCAGTTTGTACCGCGCACCAGGCATGATCTTCCAAGGGTAATGGGGAACCAAACACTGCCATGATGGCGTCGCCGATGTATTTATCGAGAGTCCCTTTGTGTTTGAATACAGCATCGACCATTGATTCAAAATATTCGTTGAGCATTTGCACCACTTCTTCGGCTTGCATACTTTCGGTTAAGGTGGTGTAGCTGCGAATATCGGAGAATAAAACTGTTACTTCTTTGCGATCGCCTCCCAGTTTAGCATCGCCGGTAGAGAGCAACTGTTCTGCCAATTCCTGGGTCATGTAGCGGTACATCGTACTCTTGAGGCGTTTTTCGTCGCTGATGTCATCCATCACCACCAACGCGCCACTCACCTTACAGGGGTCGCTGACATCCGCCATCGTGTTGATCGACAGGTTAATGCTATGTTCTTCAACTCCGGTAGAAATTAAAGTGCGATCCGGGTAATACTGCTGGCGTGCTTTTTCTTCCTCTGCGGCTAAAGCGCTGCCGAACCATTTGTCAAAGTCACCTTCTTTGATTTTGATGATGTCCCGCACCGACTTACCTTCGATGCGATCGCATTCGGCAATTCCCAGCAATTTTTTGGCACTTTCGTTGGCGGCGATAATATTGCCAGCTTTATCGGTGGAAATTACCCCATTGCTCAAGCTGCGAAGAATATCGCGCTGCATTTGTTCTTGTTGCTTGACTGTTTCAAACAGTTTTGCATTTTGCAGCGCTACCCCTGCTTGAATATTAAAAGCTTCCATGAAAGCTTCATCGGTTTGATTAAAACTCGCCCGCCAACATTCTGGTGCATTAGGCCAATCATTTGGATCGTAATTCGGATGGTCGCCTTGCTTTTTCTTATTCACTAATTGCGTCACGCCTATTAACTTGCCATCCGAATTAAAAACCGGCATACAAAGCAAGCTGCAAGTGCGATATCCCGTCGATTTATCGAATTTTTTAGAATTATCCGAATCTGGATGAAGGTACAAATCAAATCCAATATTGAGCGTCTGACTTGTTTGGGCGACTTTGCCTGCAAAACCGACGCCGACGTCAACGCGCATTTCTTTTAACGAGCCATCTGCTTGGGGAATTTTCGTCCACAAATCGTTGCGTTCTTCATCTAACAACCACAGCGTACTGCGGTCTGCATTCATCAGTTTTTTGGCTTCATCCATTACGCGTTTGAGGGTTTCTTCTAAGTCCAAACCGCACTTACTGAGCGACTCGGTTGCATTAATTAGTGCGTCTGCTGCTCGTTGCCTTTGCGTCGCCATGTAAAAGGCGCGGGAACTTTCTAAAATCAGGCGAATCGAAGGAGCAAATTCTTGAAAAACTCTTTGGTCTTCTTCGGTAAAACCTGCCAGGTCGATCCTTTCTGCTAAGGGCGATGCCGGATCGTCGTTGGGGAATTTTAACTTATTGAGTAATTGAACTACCGCGACTAAATCTCCCTCTTGGTTTAACAACGGCAACACCAGCATCGTGTAGGTGCGGTAGCCGGTTTCTTGGTCTTTTTTCTGAGCAAAAGTCGAGCGCGGGTCATCGTAGAAATCGTAGGGAATATTGACTACTTTTTTGTAAGTTGCTACCTCCCCTGCAATGCCTTTGTCTGCGGGAATTCTCAGTTCTAACGGTTGACCGTCTTCCCCTTCTGCTACAATTGACCAAAGTTGATTTTTTTCTTCATCCAATAGGAATATTGTCGAGCGGTCTGCACCTAGTAATTCCCTTGTTTTTAAGGTAATCGCGCTTAACATTTCGTGGAGGATGTTATCAAACCCTGATGGTCCTAGCAGCATCGACAGGGTTTGATTCACCACCTCGAGCCTTTGTTCAACGTCAGTGACTACCCTTTTGAAACTATCTTGGGTTAAGGGAGCCAGAAACGCCGAGAACGTCCCTTTCGGCGTTGTTACTAATGCTCCGCCTGCGTTAGAACTTTGATGCAGCAGGCGATCTTTGGTTTCTTTTGGGGTAACATCAATCGTGACAGTTGTTGCTACAGTGGTTCGATGCGAGGATGAAGCAGTCATAGCTGTTGCCGTTACACAATAATTTTGGCTATTTGAAAAAGACAGAAAGTTTAACTTACCAATTGAGCGAACTCGGTGGGCAAATTCATGACGACTCCTGTGCTTACTCTGTCAGTTATGGTTGAGCATGGTAAAAATGCTGTAGCAGAAACTACGAAATGCCTTAATTTAATATTCTGGCATTTTAAGCTGAAAGTTATGTAATTATGCCTACCAATTTTGAAACTTGTCGGAATTACCCGAAGGCAAAAGGTTGGAAAAAACACTTTAAAACTCCATTAGGGTAAAAGGATTAACTATTGTTTAAATTTTTACCATTGGTTGTCTCAGTTTGAAAGGGTTGACGCCGGGAAGCTGCTTGTGTCAAAAGCGACTGGGCCCAGGCGATCGCTTCGGCGGCATACTGTCCCCCAGCGAGTTGTGCCAATTCCTGACGGCGTGTCAGAATATCCTCTAAGGCAGACACGCGGACAACGGTGCGAACCGATGGGTCAGCGATTGGTTGTTCGGTGTCAGTTGCAACTAACTCGGTGGCGATCGCTTGTTTATCGACGCGGAAATGACAGTCAGCCATAGCAGCAATCAATGGTTGGTGAGTGACGCATAGAACTTGATGGTGGTAACTGAGTTGGTGGAGTTTTTCAGCGATGGCGGCGGCGACTCGACCGGAAACCCCGACATCGATCTCATCAAAGATTAGGGTTCCCACCTCGTCCACGTGAGAGAAACATGACTTAATCGCGAGTAAAAATCTGCTCATTTCACCCCCCGATGCGGTTTCCGTTAATGGTTTTAACGGTTCGCCTGGGTTGGGGGTAAATAAAAATGTTATGCGATCCCCACCAGAAGCACTAGGTGCGATGGGAGCAATATCGACTTTAAACTGAACTTTTTCCATTGCCAAAGGCTTGAGTGCTTCCACCAAGCGCGCTTCTAATTGAGCCGCAGCAGTTTTTCTTAACTGGGTTAACTTTTGGCAAACTTGTAACAAAACTTGTTGTCGTTCAGTGTAAATCTGCTCTAGAACTTCCAGGGACTGCTCGTTATCTTGGAGTTCTGCCAATTCTGCTTGGATGCGTTGACTGTAGGCGATCGCCTCCGATAGAGTCGGGCCATATTTACGACAAATCTGCTTTAATTCCTGGACGCGCTGCTCTACGGTTTCCAAGCGCTCTTGATCTGCTTCTAAACTTTCTCCGTAAGCGTTTATCTGCCGTCCTGCTTCTTCTATCTGAGCCAAAGCCGTACTCACCATATCCAGGAGCGGTTGCAGGCTGGCGTCGTAGGCTACCATGTCGCTTAAGAGCGCTTCCCCATGACCTAAAAGGTCGGCGGCGGCGTCGGCGTCCCCATCGTTTTGATAAAGCGTCTGATAAACTTTATAGCTTTGCTGTTGCAGTTCGACTACGTGGGAGAGGCGAGAGCGTTCTTGTTGAAGCATCTCTAACTCATCGGGATCGGTCAAAGACGCGCCGCTCAGTTCCCGCACTTGAAATTCGAGTAAATCGATTTGTTGCAGCCGCTGGCGTTCCCCGATGCGCCGCTGTTCCAGGGTAGAAAGCGCCTGTTGACAAGCTTGATTTGCGGCTAATACTTGCCGCCGCACCAACAGCAACTCCTCCCCGCCAAAGTTGTCGAGCCAGTCGCGCTGAGTTGCAGGCTGTCCCAACAGGACAGATTGACCTTGGGCCGTGATTTCCACCAAGCGATCGCGCAACCGTTCGACGATTTGTCTGGTCACCAAAACCCCATTGATGCGCGAGCGACTGCGGAGCGTGCCTTGACGCACCGCCAATTCCCGACAACAGACTAATTCACTTTCATCAATTAAGTCAATTTCCTGCTGCACCAGCCAAGCCGCCAATTCCGGTGAAAGCCGAAAAGTTGCTTCCACTAAAGCTCGTGGGGAACCCGCGCGAATCAATCGACTGGTAACTTTGCCTCCCAAAGCAGCATCGATCGCATCGAGAATAATAGACTTGCCCGCGCCCGTTTCGCCAGTTAAAACATTTAGACCCAATCCAAATGTCAACTCTAGGTGGTCGATCAGGGCAAAGTTTTCGATCCGCAGTCCGAGTAACATGGAGTCAAATTCGCCTTGAGGAAAGATGCATTCCCCTGCGATCCCAGTGGAAACTGGTAAGGGTTACAAATCATAGCCCATGAACGGGCTTCCCTTGCGCCGGACAAGGGGGGCTACCACCCTAAGTTTAGTGTGTGTTTACCCGTTCGCCACCTACTCAAGGCAGAATGCGCTCTGCTACGGTGCAGTCCTTCAATTCCTCATTGTTACAATTATTAACATAGTCACCCCGACTCAGTTTTACCGTCAGCACCCCGCTCTCCCATAGGCGGGGCATCATGCCTCAAATCTTTAGGTAAGGGAAGGTGCTGACCAGCCTAAGTCCCATTAACGGGGAAACGAAGTTATCGGTAAGCGTTTAAGTTCCTACCAGGGGATGCTGCCGCCAGTTCCCTGACGGCAGTCGCTCATGGGGGTTTCCCCCTCTGGCGGCGCTGCCTCCTCTAGAACCTGATAGTTAAACAGTTTTACTCGGGGCAAGACAGTGCTATCAGGATAGTACCGACCGATAACCTTGGCGTTAGGGAAACGGAACGCGCTAGCGTTCGGCTAACTTCACCCCAGAAATGGGTGTTTTGGGGACAACCATCCCCACACAGGGGCAACCATACCCCTCTACCCCGAAAGGGGCGGCATTTAAAAATGCCGTGTCACGTTCATTCACCACTTAAAAGATGGTGGTTTCCACGTTAGAGTGAGTTGTTAAATGAATGTAAAAACGCCTGATTCGATCAACGCTGCAACCTCAGTCGCCGTGGAGGATGCAGCAGTTTATGCGCCGACGATAGGGGTGAGCGAAGACTCTGGGCAGGAACTGGCGCGCTCTGAAGCGGGCGAGTTTGTCGCTTACGCTCCAGAAGCGATCGCCCAATATTACCGCAACCGTCCTCTACAGGTATGGGGTAGATTTTTAGCGATATTATTGCCATTTGTCAAATTTGGCATCAGCCTGTGGAGCGATCGCCGTCAAGGTCGCTTGGCACAAAATGAGCAGCGACGCGCGGTACAATTGCGCGAACTCCTAACTAACCTGGGACCAGCGTACATCAAGGTAGGACAAGCGCTTTCCACGCGCCCAGACTTGGTACCGCCGTTGTATTTAGAAGAGTTAACGCGCCTGCAAGACGCCCTACCGCCGTTTCCCAACGAAGTCGCCTACCAGTTTATTGAAGAAGAACTAGGCGCAACACCGGATGAAATCTACGCCGAACTATCACCCGAACCTTTAGCCGCCGCTTCTTTGGGACAAGTTTACAAAGGCAAGCTCAAAACTGGCGAAACTGTAGCCGTAAAAGTACAACGCCCCGATTTAGCGCAAAAAATTACTCTAGATTTGTATATTGCCCGTCGGCTGGCTGCCTGGGCCCAAAATACCTTTAAAGGGCGGTTAAAAAGCGACCTGGTTGCCATTCTGGATGAATTTGGCAGCCGCATCTTTGAAGAGATGGACTACATCCACGAAGGCAAGAACGCAGAGCGGTTTGAGCGCCTCTACGGCTCGCTCAAGGATATTTATATTCCCAAGATTTACTGGCAATACACCAGGCGGCGCGTCTTGACGATGGAGTGGGTCACCGGGACTAAATTAACCAACCCAGAGGCAATAGAGGCGCAAGGAATCGACGCTCGCTATCTGATTGAAGTGGGGGTGCAGTGTTCGTTACGCCAGTTGCTCGAACACGGCTTTTTCCACGCCGATCCCCATCCAGGTAACCTGCTAGCCAGTCCGGATGGCAAATTAGTGTATCTCGACTTTGGCATGATGAGCGAAGTCAAGCCTTATCAGCGGTATGGCTTGATTGAAGCCGTCGTCCACCTAGTCAACCGGGATTTTGAAGGATTGGCGAAAGATTACGTCAAGCTGGAGTTTTTGACCCCCGATGTTGACCTGACGCCGATTATCCCAGCATTTGCCGCCGTATTTAACGATGCCCTGGGCGCGAGTGTCGCCGAATTGAACTTTAAGAGCATTACGGATCAGCTATCGGCTTTGATGTACGAATATCCGTTCCGAGTGCCTGCCTACTACGCTTTAATTATTCGCTCCTTGGTGACGTTGGAGGGAATCGCAATTCACGTCGATCCGGAATTTAAAGTCCTCAGCAAAGCTTATCCTTATATTTCCAAGCGCTTGTTGACCGATCCCGCGCCCCAATTGCGAGCATCTTTGCAGGATCTGCTGTTTAAAGACGGGCAATTCCGCTGGAATCGCTTGGAAAACTTGTTGCGGAATGCCCGTAACTCTCAAGACTACGATTTGAATAAGGTACTGGATCAGGCGAGCGAGTTTCTGTTTTCCGAACGGGGAGACTTTATTCGCCAGCGCCTGGTAAATGAAATTGTCAACAGCGTAGACTCTCTGACGCGCAATGCCTTCGAGAACCTAAAGTATCGGTTTAGCGAACGGCTGGGTTTAGCCACGGTCAACGAAGCACCTGTAGCAACCGACACACCGCCTACTTGGGAGCATATCAAGCGAATTGGGCAAATCCTGCAAGAAACTCCCGGCTTTGACCCGATGACAGTGTTACCTTTGATACCAAAGTTGTTGGTGAAGCCGGAAACGCAACAATTTGGTCAGCAAGTGGCTAGTGGGTTAGCACAACGAGCGATCGCGCGCTTGATCCGCGAACTGCTGCTAGAAGAAGATCCTGACGCGGCCAACTCATCCCCTATATTAGCCCTACCCCCCACAAGGTGAGCGGGTGAGCGGGTGTGCAGGGGAGATGGGGAGATGGGGAGATGGGGAGATGGGGAGATGGGGAGATGGGGAGAATATAGATTCAAATTCCCCTCTGCACCTGGGCCCACCTGCGCACCTGCCCTATTCTTCCTTATCGTCCTGATCGCGCTGCTCTAGTAAGCGTTGAATTTCTTCCCGACGGGCTTCGAGTTCCAGAGTTTTGCGGGCTAGTTCCTGCTTTTCCAGGGTAACCGATTGTAGCCCTTGTTCAATCCGTTCCTTTTCCTGGGCTAAAAACGCCGGGGTGATACCACTGGTAAGGTAGTCGCTCACCAGGGAGACTACCCATTTTGTGGCATCTTTAACGCTCAAAACCTGGTGGGTTGGAGAAAGATCCACCAACACCAACACGCCATCATTCCAAGCACCTGCCTCTGACGACGGAATTACAGGGGTTTCAGCTATGACGACCCAAGCAGTTTCAAAGTCTTGGCGAGCCAGTAATCGTAGCTGCGGTTCACCGGAAGGTTCCTGCTTTTGTACTTGGGCCAAATGTAGCATTGGTTTATTTGTTACTATCTGACATCAATTGATAATATCCTTGTCGGTTCAACGCAGATCGGTAAAATAGGCAGAATTTGAGTTGCTCCCACCGCGCGATGGGAGTACCGAGAAGCTGGGATCTGAGCAACGGCGGCGTGCAATAGCCATACGCCACGCCACAAATCCCGCAGCAAGTCGAGCCTACCAATGCCAACCTACCGATGCAAACATATAATTCCCCCAAATGGCTAGTCCGCAAACATATCGAGCGATTTTTTGGGCTAGCCCTCGACAATTTTATTCAAATTATGCCGAGGGTGAATCTGTCACAATAGGTTCGATGGCTTTCCCGCGACAGTTTACAGATCGATCCTACCGAGCGCTGCCTTGAGTTTAATCGTCAGTAACTTTTATTACAACAGTTTACTGGCTTACCAACAAAGACAACGGGAACAGCGCTTAGGATATCACTGGTTGACCCTCTGGGATCAACATAGTCAGTTTAAATGGTTGTATTTTTTGGCTAATGCTGCTGCTGCGGCTGGCAGCGATGAAGATATTTACTATAAAACAATATTTTTGTCAATATACTTTTTGGTGTTTGAAAAACCCGGTAACTTCTGCGAAACCGGGTTTCTTATGTTAACAAGCTATTGCTCTGGAGTGAAGGTTACTTGCTTGACAGCCCCAAGTTTTCCTAAAGGTTGCGCTTCCTTTTGATTAACAGAAACCAATACAGCACCCGCATTACCCGATCTTATAGTCAACTGTTTTTCAGCTGAAAAGCTTTGCTGCATTCCCTTGTGTAAAATGCCCTCAAATAAAGTTTTCCCATCTGCGGTTACTCTGACCCAGGATTCATCTTGAATATTTAGAGTGACTTGAATCGGTAAAACCCCCGAAGTGTTAATCGCGGGTGTATCTGTGGTACTCGGTTGAATTGCCAGTTCCGTGGGACTAGCTGTAGGACTCGGTTGAATTGCCAGTTCCGTGGGACTAACTGTGGGACTTTTGGAAATACTTGTGGATGCGATTGGATTTGGGCTAGATGTTACTGGTGACGCAGAGACGGGTTGAGAGATGGGTTGCTGTTTTTGAGCAGCAGATTCTGGCGTGCGTGGTTTATTGAATGCATAAACAAGTGAAACAAGGGCGGCTACCCCTAATATGATGTAGGCCAAATAGGGAGGGATGGTTTTGGCGGGGGGTGGTGCAGCAGGGGTATCGATTTCTGGTGGTTCTGACGGATCTTCAATAATATTAGGCTCAGAAATTTCAAGATCTGCTTTTTTAGCTGTAGAATTTCCTAATATTGCTTGGGCATCAAATTCTACAGGTGGGTAATCGGTAGAAAATGTTTTCGCTAAAGCATTCCCATCCAGTCCTAAAAAATCACCATAGCGACGGATAAATCCTTGAATATATATTGGCTCCGGTAAATCATCTAATTTACCTTCTTCTAGAGCTTTTAACATCCTTAATCGAATACATGTTTTAGCCGCTACTTGTTCTATAGATATAGACTGCTGTTGTCGTAATTTTTGGAGATGCGTTCCGATTTCCCTGAGTTGCTCTTCTTGAGCATTATTTAAAACCGCCACAATATTGCTCCTTTTTTCACACTTTAGTTTTTATTTAACAAAGAAGTTAACATACCATACTGCTTACGTATAGACAAATCGTTAAATAGTTTTTGAGCGGGTGGGGGTTGCCCACCCGACGGATTTTAGCCTAGTTGGTTGAGGCGAGATCGCAATATTTCTGCTTGTTTTTCCACCTCAGCCAAATTATCTCGCGCCCCTTGCACTACTTCAGGTTTGGCGTTTTCCACAAAAGCCTGATTGTTAAGACGCCCTGACAGAGCTTTAATTTCCCCTTCCAGTTTAGTCAGCTTCTTCTGAAGTTTAGCGCGGTACGCTGCCACGTCGATGACCCCGGCGAGGGGAATTAGCACTTGCACCGTACCCACCACGCCAGCAATAGTTTGACCTATTTCAGTTTCTAATGCTGAGGTTATGGTGAGATTATCAACCTTGGCTAAGTCTTGAATATAAGACTGACCTGCCGATAAAATTTGGCGTTCCTTGTCGCTTTCGCTTTGCAAGATTGCCGCTACTTTCACCCCTGGTTTAATATCCGCTTCAGCGCGTAAATTGCGAATTGTTCGGATTGTACCAAACAGCAGTTCAAATTGTGCCTCTAATTCTGGACTAATTAGATCTGTATCTGCTGCGGGATAAGATTGCCTTGCCAAGGTTTGATCCTCCCCGGTTTGAGTCAGAGTGTGCCAAATTTCCTCAGTAATGTGAGGCATGAAGGGATGGAGTAACTTCAAAATCCCTTCCAGCACGTAGGCGAGAGTTTGCTGGGCTACCTTTCTAGATCTAGCAAAAGCATCTTTATGAAGGCGTGATTTGACTAATTCGATGTACCAGTCGCAGAAGTCGCCCCAGATAAATTCGTAAAGACCCTTCGCAGCTTCGCCCAAACCGTAATTTTCGATGTAGTTACAAGTTTGCTGCACTACTTGATGATAGCGCGAGAGAATCCAGCGATCGCACAACTCCAACTCGGAGATCCCCCCAGAGTCCCCCCTTGCCAAGGGGGGATTAAGGGGGGATTGGTCCCCCCTTGCCAAGGGGGGATTAAGCGGGGATCGGTCCCCCCTTGCCAAGGGGGGATTAAGGGGGGATCGAGGTGTTTGTCCGCCCAAATTCATCATCACAAACCGGGACGCATTCCACAGCTTATTCGTAAAATTGCGCGACGCCTCTACCGTCGGCGACTCATGCTTTTCCCGGTCATATTGAAACCGGATATCTTGTCCCGCGCCAGCGACTTCCTTCACCAGGGTGTACCGCAGCGCATCCGTACCGTATTTATCAATCATCAACAGCGGATCGATGCCATTACCTTTAGTTTTAGACATCTTTTCGCCATTTTCATCCAGCACCAACCCGTGGATATAAACATCCTGGAACGGCATTTTATCCGTAAAGTATCCCGCCATCATCGTCATCCGGGCGACCCAGAAAAAGATGATGTCAAACCCAGTCACCAGCGTCGTAGTCGGGTAGTAAAATTCTAAATCCGTTGTTTTTTCAGGCCAACCCAAAGTAGAAAAAGGCCATAACCCCGAAGAAAACCAAGTATCCAGCACATCTGGGTCTTGAATTAACTTGACATTTTCCCCAAATTGTGCTGTTGCTTTTTCTTTGGCTTCAGCTTCAGTGTGTGCCACCACAAACGGCGTCGAGTCGGTAATTTCGCCCTTCGTTTCGCTGACGGCGTACCAGGCGGGAATTTGATGACCCCACCAAAGTTGCCGGGAGATGCACCAATCCTTTAACTTCACCAACCAATCGCGGTAAACCTTAGTCCAGCGGTGGGGGACAAACTGGGGGGAATTTTCCTCATCGAGGCATTTTAAAGCCTTCTGACCCAGGGGGGTAATCTTGACAAACCACTGAGTCGAGAGGAGAGGTTCAACCGGGACCTTACCGCGATCGCTATAAGGCACAGTATGCTTATAGTCCTCAACCTTTACCAAAAACCCATCTTCATCCAACCGCTTGACAACATTTTTCCGTGCCACAAAACGGTCTTGACCTTGGAACGGCCCCGCATTTTCATTCAGCGTGCCGTCCTTATTCATAATATTAATCATCGGCAAACCGTGCCGATTCCCCATCTCAAAATCATTAGGATCGTGCGCTGGCGTCACCTTGACGCACCCCGTCCCAAAACTTGGGTCAACCAACTCATCAGCAATAATGGGAATTTGCCGATGCATAATTGGCAGCATTACAGTCTTGCCAATCAAATGCTGATAGCGGTCATCATTTGGATTCACCGCCACCCCTGTATCGCCCAACATCGTCTCAGGGCGAGTTGTCGCCACCTCCAAATAACCGGAATTATCGGTCAAAGGATAGCGGAAGTGCCATAAATTCCCATCAACTTCCCGATTATCCACCTCCAGATCCGACACCGCCGACTGAGTTGCCGGACACCAATTCACCAAATAATTTCCGCGATAAATTAACCCTGTCTCATAAAGCTGGACAAAAGCTTCCACCACAGCCTTAGACAAGCCCTCATCCATCGTAAAGCGTTCCCGCGACCAATCGACAGATAAGCCCAAACGCCGGATCTGGTTTACAATAGATCCGCCAGAATTTTCCCTCCACTGCCAAGCGCGTTCCAGGAACATCTCCCGCCCCAAGTCATAGCGAGTTTTGCCCTCTTTTTGCAATTGTTGTTCCAACATCACGTGTACCGCAATACTCGCGTGGTCAGTTCCAGGTAACCATAAAGTATTGCGTCCCTTCATCCGGTGGTAGCGGACAAGGATATCCATGATAGTTTGTCCCAAAGCATGTCCCATGTGTAAACTACCCGTGACATTAGGCGGCGGAATCATGAGACAATAGGGTTCGCCCTCCTGCGAGGGTTCAGCCTTAAAGAATTGACGTTCTTCCCAAAACTTTTGCCACTTAGCTTCAGTAGCAAAAGGATCGTATTGACTTGGCAGGGAGGGGATAATGGCAGTCATGGACAAAAGAAATGCTGAATACTTCTTTGATCTTGCCACAGGCAGGGTAACTTAGGCTTTAGGCAAAGGCGTCACGGGTTTAACATCAGCATTAAGGTAGACGAAATAGAGTTCGATGTTGAGATCCGGGTAGACTTCGCGAATAGCCCAATAAGCCCGACTTAAATATTCTGCATGAACTTGCCGCTCTTTTACTGGGTCTTGACTTAAATTAGGGTCAATTTTATCTGCATAAGCAGAACAGTCTTCGTGGTCGAGAATAATCACCTTGCGGATGTGGTGCAATCGATAGGATAAGTCTAATTGATCCCAAAAAGCTTGGGCATCCGCTTGGTGGGGAATTCCGCTTAATGCGAGGGAAGCTCCCGCTAGTGCGGTGAAATCGTATTTATTGGTGAGATTTTGCAAGGATAAAAAGTAGCGTTCTGCTTCTAGGATTTCAAAATCAATGCAGCTGAGGACTAAAGCTTTAGCAATTTTTTCAGCTCTGGCTGGTTTAGGGGCTGATAGCATAGCTAGAGATAGAGATGCGGGGAGGAGTCGCAAGAATTGGCGGCGATGGATACCCGCGCAGGTTGGACAGTGTTTCATGAGATATCAGTAAGAGAGGAAGAGGAAATGAACCGCAGAGGCGCAGAGGAAGCAGAGAGAAGAGAGTTGGGAGAGGAGATGAGTCAGTTGACTTATGCGGTGATTGGGGCGGCGATGGAGGTGCATCGGGTGTTGGGGCCTGGGTTTTTGGAGTCGGTTTATCATAAGTCTTTAAAACAGGAGCTTGAGATGCGTGAGATACCTTGTGAATATAAGAAGACGATACCAGTTAGATATAAAGGTTATCAGGTTGGTGAGTATGAGTTAGATTTTCTCGTTGCTAATGTCCTCATTGTTGAATTGAAAGCAGTCGAAAGGTTAGCCCCTATTCACGATGCCCAAGTCATGTCTTATCTTAAAACGACCAAACTTCCTCTTGGCCTTCTGATCAACTTTAACGTCCCCGTCCTCAAAGAAGGCATCAAGCGCATCATCCTCTCTTCTTAATCCTCTCTTGGCGTTCTGGAGCGTCTTTTGCGGTTCATTTCTTAAATTCCTCTGGATGTCACGAGCGAGCGCATTTTAAAAGCATTTATTTCCTCTATCAGCCACTCCTTCTCCCGCTTTGTCATAAATAAACCAAAACAATACTCTCTCCACTCCCACTTCAGCACGTATATTGTCAAATGTTTTTTATTCAATTGCCAACAAGTACTCTTCAGTTCCATCTGATTAATTTCCTCCCTGCATTTTGTGACATCTTGATAGCACCAACCCAGCAACCATCTCCTTAGCCGGAAATTGTGCAGGTCAATTTCCAGTCTGGTGCGTGATAGAGGGGTGATGATAAAATTTTTCAGCATCCACAGTCCAAACGGTGCATAAACACCGAGCAAAAATATAAAGCTAAGGCTAGACAAAAAGTTATCAAAGAAGTAGTCTAATCAGCCTAATATAAACCAGCCCATCTGCAATAATAATTTATTCCAACCCAAGAAAGTCAACGCGAAAAGTTTGCTGTAATTACTGCGAAATCCCTCTGACGGAATCTCTATAACCAACGAATAATCAGTGTTATTCAAGGCGATCAAACTATCTTTTGGTCGTCGGATGTTGCTTGAATAGCTGGAAAGTTCCTGTTGACCCTGCAATACTGCTAAAGCGGCATTTGCTGATGGAAATCGGTCTTCTATTATGGGTTCAATTGTCTTCTCCAACCAGTCGGCAAACTCGTTGGAAACACTCGCGTGGGAGCGAAAATTAATCTTGAGTTTGCGCTGGGGCAAATCAGCAGGAGATTTCTGAGTTAATAGGAAAAGCAGCGTGGTTCCCAAACCATACAAATCGGTGGATAGTACCGCTTGCCCCCGAAACTGTTCGGGTGCCATGTATCCGTAAGTTCCCACAACGGTACTACCCCCAGTAATGGTGTGGTGATAAACGTCTTGTACCGCGCCAAAATCTACTAGGAATATCCGCCCATTTTCCTGTCGGATAATATTTTGCGGCTTGATATCTCGGTGGATGATGGGTGGGGTGAGTTCTTGCAGGTAAACTACAATTTCTAAGACCTGAATCGCTATATCTTTAACTTCGGCTTCATCAGGATGCCAGCCATTTTCTACCCAAGCAGCGAGGGATTTTCCTGGTGCTAATTGTTGCACTAGGTAGAAACCCCGGTCTTGGTTTGTGTCTACCTGGAAGTACTCTAGGTAATGCGGGATGGCTGGATGATTTAGTTGGGAGAGAATTTTACTTTCTCGTTCAAACAATTCGAGGGTTTTCCAGTCAGCCATCCGCCGCACTGATAAAGCTTTGAGCGCGACTGGTTGATTGTTTTGTAAATCAATCGCTTCATAAGTTATCCCGATGCCACCTTGTCCCAAAATGCTTTCGATGCGATATCTTTGAGCAATAATTTCGCCTGATTGGTGCAAAAGTTCCATAATTTAGTTCTGGGGGCCTCTGTTGTCGTCTATTCTCAAATTTATGTGATAACTCTTTGGAGGTGACTCTTTGCCACCGTGCTTTTTCAGTAGCTCTCTTAAGTTCTTAGATTTGTTCATTCCGGTCCCAAGGTAGTGATATATCCTGTTCATTGGAGTATCGTCTAGATTATTTTTGGCATTGACATCAGCACCTTTAGCAATCAGCAGTTCTGCCACTTCCTTGCTGTTGTTCTCTGCTGCCTTGTGCAACGGAGTATTGCCCTCATTATTTTTGGCATTGACATCTGCACCCTTAGCAATCAGCAGTTCTGCTATATATTTATTGTTTGCTAAGTGCAGCGGAGTGCCGCCCCCATCATTAGCCAAGGCATTGACATCAGCACCCTTAGCTATCAGCAATTCTGCCAGGTTCTTATTGTTGTTGTTTGCTGCCTTGTGCAGCGGAGTACCCATGAAAGATACCAAGGCATTGATATCAGCACCCTTAGCTATCAGCAGTTCTGCTATGTACTTATTGTTTGCTAAGTGCAGTGGAGTATCTCCTGAATCGCTCTTGGCATTAACACTAGCACCCTTGGCAATTAGCAGTTCTACTATTTCCTTTGAGCCTTTCTCTGCTGCCCAGTGCAGTGGAGTGTCGCCCCCAGTTTGTTTAGCGTTAACATCAGCACCCTTGGCAATCAGCCGTTCTATTAATTCTTTGTTGCCATACTTAACAGCACAAGTTAATAATGGGATATTTTCCCCTGAACTGTAGGACTCCCAACGGTCTGATATCTTATAAGCCTGAGCATGAATGTTGCCTCCTTGGTTTAAATAATTCCTTAAAGCATCGGCGTTTTCGCATATCTCTGCTGAGGGTCTAAATCCGAGGTGACTCAGAATAGCCCATTTGAAGGAATTTAGGGTAGTAACTGTAGCAACAATAGCAATTGGCACTGCTACTAAGCTTTTCCACGGTACGGAAGATCTCGTAGCAGTAACCATCGGTTTGCGTTGCAGTACGGCTAAAGCTTCTTTTGCCGATGGGAAGCGATCTTCTACATCTGGATCTAGCATTTTCTCTAGCCAGTCGGCAAACCGATCGGAAATCTGGATGCGGGAACGGAAATCAATTTTCAACCCATCTGTCGGCAAATCAGTGGGGGAACGATGGGTTAGCAAAAACAGCAATGTTGCTCCTAAACCATACAAATCTGTTGCCGGAACCGCTTGGGAGCGAAACTGTTCTGGAGCCATGTAGCCGTAAGTTCCTACTACGGTACTACCCCGCATGAAGGTGTTGTAATAGGTGTTTTGTACTGCACCAAAATCGACTAGGAACAGATCCCCCCAATTCCCCTTATTAAGGGGGCCATGGGGGGATCGCAGAATGATATTTTGTGGCTTGATATCTCGGTGGATGACTGGGGGTTTTAGCTGGTGCAGATAAACTAGAATTTCCAATATTTGAATCGCTATGCGTCCCACTTGCTCTTCATTAGCGTGCCAGCCACTCTGAACCATTGCGGCTAAGGATTTTCCGCTTGCCAGTTGTTGGGCAATATAGAACGAACGGTCAGAGGGTGTGTCTACATGGAAGTATTCTAGGTAACGCGGAATGGCGGGATGATTTAGTTGAGAAAGTATTCGGGCTTCTCGTTCAAATAGCTCGATTTTTTTCCAGTCGGTCATGCGGCGCAGCGATAGTGCTTTGAGTGCGAAAAGGTTCCCGCTTTTTATGTCTTGTACTTGGTATGTCGTCCCGCTTGCGCCTTGCCCTAATATGTCTAGAATGCGATATTTTTCGGCAATAATTTCTCCTGACTGATGCAGCAGTTCCATGCTGGTTTCCTTATTTTGCGCGCTCGCTCGATCCTAACTTACTATAATTCCCAATCTCAGCGTTCGCTTTACTCGTGCCGCAGGCATATCGCTCTCCACCCCTCTCACAATTACTCAAACTCCCGCGACCGCAAATCCGAAACCGCTACCTCCCATCCCCAAAGTATCTCTTCTTTTCTCTTACCTCTGCGCTCTCTGCGTCTTTTGCGGTTCAATTAGGTATTCTTCCGTTATATTAGAGTAATCCCTTACTGCGAAGCAACTTCTCAAACTGAGGAAATCGCCGGATTTTTCGCCCAAATAACAGGATAGCGATCGCTGGAATTGTCGCCAAAACAGTCCCAATAACTCCTGGCCAAATTTGTCCGTAAAGTGGACCATACCCTAACGTGTAAAAAGCGCAACTCAGGACTAAACCAAATGTAAAACTGGTCACACAAAACCACCTGGCATGAAGATTTAAAGCAATAAATGGGAAAAGAATAGCCGGATACCAAGGCATCAGCCAGGGTGTAGCAAACAGCAACAGAACCAGCGTCACCCATCCCATGTCTACCACTAGCTTGCTTTCTGAGTAATTTTTATTCAAGTAAGCTTTCAAAGCCACCCAAGCATAGTAGGCGACATACCCAAGATATGTCAGATATCTAAATCCTGTTAAAATCGACTCTTGCGAAATGACTAAGTTGGGAAAAAGATATTCAACGTATTGGGAATTGAGGATTAATTTCAGCATATCGTGCAACGACCCGCTGACAATATCTCCAACTCCAGGGTTTAACAAGCCTTTCCATGTTTCTAATGAAGGCAAGAGCGAAGATTGCAGTGCCAATACTATCGATGTCGATAAAATAATTGACAATGTTAAACTTTTCCAGCGTTTCTGTTGCACGAGCAAGGCTAAAACTAGAGGCCACCAAATAATTGGTAGTGTTTTAGATAAAATCCCCAGCCAAATTGCTAAAACCCCCACCACATTGCGTTTTTTTATCGCTATTGTGGCAATAATTATTGACGTACATACGAAGACATCAACGTGAGCTTCTGTGACTAATTCAAACAATAGTAGCGGATTTAATAAATAAGCTATCGCCATCCTAACCCGATCCTTATTAAACCGCATTTCCTGCCAAATTAGATAATTATTAAAAAGATGTAATAGCAAGCAAATAAATTTAAAAATCTAAACCACGAAAATTGGGCTAACCGGGACTAAAGCAGCAGAAATTATCAAAAATCTTTGGGAAATTGGGCCGTATGTCGATGTTTGATTCCAGAAAATAAAGGGTGATAAAACAGATGCAAAATCTCCTGCGCTCATGTAGGGATTCAATCCGTTTATAGCCATGAGGCCATATTGTAGGTACAAATAAATATCCTGAGTCAAGGGATAACCGATAAATGCGATCGCTAAAAACACCCAAGTCGATTTCAAAATATCTAAAAATTCATATCCTTTATATTTTTGCTCGTTCCTCACCAGCCAAGTTAGGTAAATAACTGTCAAAACTAAGTATTGGCTTCCCATCCGAAATCGAGACGAATAGTTGGAGAGATCCCCATCATCTACCGTTTTATAACCCGATACGATGCTCGTGTAAAAGTCATAACCCCTAACCAAGGTTTCCAGGCAAAAAACTGTAGCGAGCGCAATGGCAATAATTACTATTATTCTTGAACTCAAATTTTTGAAAGCTATCCCCATGATCGGCAATTTGTTCACGATATGAGACAGATTTAATTACTATAACAGGCTCTGGTTGAGGTGTAAAAATAATTACATAAACCGATGCTGGGTCATGGGATTTTTGCATGGCGACCCATTGGTATTTCAAAATCTCCGATTCTAAATCATAAACAATGCCTATTGCTTGGGATGAAGCTAAAAAAAAGGGACGCTTTGTGCGCCCCCTAAACCTTTAACCAAAACCAGTTCTAAACACTTGCAGTAGCTGCAATTCGGGCTTCCTTAGCGGTCAAACGCTCGTAGGTAGCCCGCATTTTTAGACCTGTCAGCACTTGGAATAATCCGGTACCGTTGTTCGAGCCTGGGTATTCCTTGTGCTGGAGTACCAGATGGGTTAACTCGCCGTGGTACTTGGTTGCGGTTTTGCTCATATGGCTCTCGATGTAGATGACTTGCTCGAGATTCTCGAATTCTCCATCCACCTCTAGAACCGAGACGGGGTGACCATAATAGGAATCTGGGCCATAATGCATCCGGATACCGGGGTAGGAGCAGGTCAGCTTGGTACCGCAGGGTATCCAATCGATTGTTGACCCTTCGTCAAACAGGTACGCAGGCTCAAAGCCATCGACGCCTAGCCGCTGGACTAGGCGCACGCGCAGGATCTTGCCTGTTTTCTCTTCTTTGAGTAATTGAGTGGGTAGCACCTGGATCACAACATCGGCGAATTCCCGCTGCGGCTCGATGTAGGCGCTAAAATCGGGGCGGCGAGCGTTGATGGCAGCCATCACGTCGTCGTAGGTGTGACCCCGTTCGGACATGTCGCGCTGGATTTTCCAGGCGATTTTAACTTCGTCGCTGATGTCTAGGTAAACGCTGAAGTCGAGCAGACTGCGTACCCGTTCGTCGTACAAAGGATGTAGTCCCTCAACCACGATAATGTGATTCGGCTCTACTATCTCTGGTGGGTCAATCATGCCGGTTTCGTGATTGTAAATCGGCTTGTTGATCGCCTGACCGTGCTTGAGCGCTTTGATTTGCTCGTACATCAGGTCAAAGTTGTTTGCTCTCGGATCAAGCGCGGTAATCCCCGTTTCTTTACGCTGCTTTCTGTCTAAGCAGTGGTAATCGTCGAGGCAAATCACCGTGACGAATTCACTACCGAATAAATCGGTCAAGCGGCGCAAAAATGTGGATTTACCGCACCCTGAGTCTCCTGCAACGCCAATTAGAACCACGCGATCCGGCTTACTGGTCATAGCTTCCTCTATCGATTAAAATTGTTTCCTATCTGGCTGGTTAAGCGAGCGAAATCCACAGCCTGGAGGCTACCCCCGGCATTGGAAAGACAACTAACCCCTATGTCAACCGCCCGATATGCCTGCGGCAAGACGGGCGATTGCATCTAAGTGCTTGTTTCTTGCCAATCCCTGTCACAGTCTGGCGTCTGCTCTTTAGGGAAGACTCAAGCCCTTGAGTAAGTATTTACTACTAGCTTTTAATGACACATCTTACCAGAGTGGGGTTGCACCTACAAGGCATTCGGGGTTGGGATCATTTCGCTCAAGTATTTATGCTAATGTTAGTTGAGCATTTTTAATAAAGAAAAAATTAAACTGACTCGCTCGTGACACTTTACAAGGGATTTCCCTTGTAACGTGATCTTAGGTGTCGGTTTTTCCTTTCCTGCCGTCTCGCTAGGAGTGCATCGCGACTTTTGATAGCGATCAACCCAATAGCAAGGCAGGCACGTCAGCACCCCGCTCTAAAGAGACGGGGCTAGCAAGCCTCTTCCTTTAGGTAGCTGACAAGCCATAGTCCCAGCAATGGGGAAACGAAGTTATCGGCAAGGGATGAAGCAAGTTACCAGGGGATGCTTCCACCAGTTCCCTGCTCTAGAACCAAATAGTTAAACAGTTTTACTCGGGGTAAGACATTGCTGTTTGGATAGTACCGGCTGATAACATTGGCGAAAGCGTTGCGGAACGCGCTAGCGTTCGGCTAACTTTACTGGAGTAGCAAGGCGATTCCCGGCATACAGGGAAAAGATGGACACTACTCCTCTGTCCATCTTCCCCAAAAGGGGACGGCATGAAAAATGCCGCGTTGTGTTTCCTCCGTGGTCTCTTGACACACGGTTTCCAGACTCCCGGAGATTTTTAGATGAACAATCCTAGCGTCGCAAGTAGCCGAGTCTTTGTTTATGAAGTGGTCGGTCTGCGTCAGAACGAAGTAACTGACAAAGCAAACTCTCCTATCCGTCGCAGCGGCAGCGTGTTTATTACGGTGCCCTACAACCGCATGAATCAAGAAATGCAGCGGATTGCGCGCATGGGCGGCAAAATTGTCAGTATCCAGCCTTTAACCTCTGAGAACGGAGCGAACGGAAAAACCACACCGGGAAGTGGACTCCCAGAAACGAAGTTAGAGGAAAATCCCAAGCCAATGACTCAAGCGAAGGAAAAAACGGAACACAAAAAAGACATTCCCGTTAATCTTTACCGCCCGAATGCTCCCTATATTGGCAAATGTTTGTCGAATGAAGAGCTAGTGCGCGAGGGCGGCGAAGGTACCGTCCGTCACTTGAAATTCGACCTCTCTGCGGGTAATCTGCGGTATCTAGAAGGCCAAAGTATCGGGATCATCCCAGAAGGAACCGATAAAAACGGCAAACCTCACAAAATTAGGCTGTACTCGATCGCCTCGACTCGTCACGGGGACGATCTCGATGGCAAGACTGTATCCCTCTGTGTCCGTCAACTCGAATACAAGCACCCGGAAACTGGGGAAAAAGTCTACGGCGTCTGCTCTACTTACTTGTGCAATTTGGAACCAGGGGCTGATGTGAAAATCACTGGCCCGGTCGGTAAGGAAATGCTTTTGCCGGACGATCCGGAAGCCACTATCATCATGATGGCAACGGGGACTGGTATTGCTCCTTTCCGCGCTTTCCTGTGGCGGATGTTTAAGGAAAAGGAACAAAACCCAGACTACCAATTCAAGGGTTTGGCTTGGATGTTCTTTGGTTGTGCCTATACTCCCAATATCCTCTACAAGGATCAACTCTTCGAGTTGACGCAGCAGTACCCGGATAACTTCCGTCTAACTTATGCCATCAGCCGCGAACAAAAGAACGCCAGCGGTGGCAAGATGTACATCCAAGACCGGATTAAAGAAAACGCAGACCAATTGTGGGAGTTGATCCAAAAACCCAATACCCACACCTATATCTGCGGTTTGAAGGGTATGGAAGGCGGTATCGACGAAGGTATGTCAGCCGCTGCTAGCAAGTTCGGCGTCAACTGGGCAGATTACCAGAAGCAGCTGAAAAAACAAGAGCGCTGGCACGTTGAAACATACTAGGGATTGACACTCCCCATGCCTAAAGGCGAGGGGATTCTTGGTTCATTGAGGCTTCTTGCTTTTGCAGGTCTTGCGACCAACAAAAGTAGAGCAAGCCTCTCCCCAAGCTTTACGTCCCCAATGCCCGACCGTAGATTTTGCTTGTAATGAGGTGCAACAGCTACAGTTTTACTGTTGAACTTCAAAGCAAAATATTCAATCCAACGACGAAAAATTCCCCTTTTCTATAGCGATTACTCCCTTTAACTTTTCTGGCAAGTTGACGTTGTAATCTTGTTAATAGCGATCTGGCTCTTTTTAAGGCTTTTGGATTGACAAAAACCACTCCTGTTGATAAAGTCGCTAAAGTTTTTATCCCTAAATCTACCCCGACATAATCTTATTCCTTATCGGTGATTAGGGGTGATATTTCATAGGCACAAGGAATGTACCAATCGCCCGCTGTTTGGGATATAGTCACCTTTTTGGTTTTTGTTTGAGGTAAAGATTCATAAGTTGACACCCATCCAATCGTCGGTAATTTAATCCGAAATCCGCCCAGAGCAATTGGTTTTCCACCTGCATTTATTGTAAAACTCTCCTGACAGCCTTTCTTTTTAAATTTGGGATACTCTGACCGCTCGTCGAAAAAGTTTTTAAAGGCTTTCCCTAAATTATCAAAAGCAAATTCCGTAATTTTTTGACAAATACCTTTCTGTTTAATCCAGGTTAAAACTGGCTTAACTTCTTTGTTAAAGAATTTCTTTAAACTTAGCCTGTGCTTTAGGGGAAGGCATCCCCAAAGTAACGATCTCCGGAGTCGAAACCTCTACTCTACTTGGGGAAACCAAGGCACGAGCAAGTTTTGACTTCGGAGTACACAATCCCCGTGTCAAAAGACCGGGGAGTTTCAAGCAACAGATCTAATTACGAGGGACAGGGTAAATTCCTCACTTGCTGGATTGGTTCTACACCAGAAGCCAACCAACCGCGCAACAGGTAGTAAACCGATGTCCAAAATTCGTTGACGACGCGGGTGCTGATAAACAGCGAGTCCGCATTGGAGATAAAGTCAGCAACTCTCAACTGGCGAAGGTCGCGGATGGTAATCGTTGATACATCTTTGCAAGTCGGGTTTGGGAATACGTCTACCAATATTTTAGGGATAGCCCCAGATTGGAACGATAAGAACCCGGCAGGACTGGGAATAGTATCAATTCCTAACAGGGCAAACGTTTGTCTGGCGCGTTGCATCCCCAAGGCAGGGGTGACCAGGATAACCCGATCTGGAAGTTCTCCTCGAGCTACAAGGCTTTTGACTGCTAGGGCGCTGGTACGAAAATCACTGCCACTCGGTTCGAGCAGAATCCTTTCTCTGGGGACGCCCAGGCGGACTAATAACCGACCAATATCCCTTGCCTCTACCAGATTAACCTCTGTGGGAGTCGCGGTGTTGAATCCCAGTCTTGCACCCGCACTGACAACTACAATCGGATCGCTACCCAAGGCGCGTTGGCGCAGATATTCTTCTGCCGTTTGCAGGATGCGAGCGCTGGTATCGGTGAGTTGTAATTGCCTGGGTTCGAGTAAATTCAGCTGGGTTGCCGACTGCCCCAACAATACAATTGCTCCAACGGGTTCGTTCCGTCGTGCTGCTAGCTGTGCTGCGTTGAGCGCTTCCAGTTCCCCTTGCTGCGCCAACCAAGAAGCTACCAGCGGTTGACTGAAAAACACCAAGATCAAAAACGCCGACCAAAGATAGTTGGTTGCTTCTTTTGTTATTCCACCTTTTTGGACTCCGCCCAAGGCTAAAAATAACAAAAACAGCGATAGCCCCAAGGGTTTTAACGGGAAAGTAAACAGCGCCCCAAAGTCTACGACCGAGCTTGTGAACGGCGATACAAACGCGACTAAGATGAATATCAGTATAATGAAAGCACCTACCCAAGCCAGGTAAGCCCTGGGTTTCACTTTGTCGCCTGCTTTCCGGTCAACGAGAACGTTCCAAACAATGTAAACGAGCAGCCCTAAAAGTATTAGCTGGATTATATTTAGAAACATGGGGTCACTTCCTCACTTAAAATGTCCAAGGCCAAAGATTTTAGATTAAAAGGGTTCCCTAGAATCTTGGAAATCTAAAATCGATAGGTTGAAAGTTGTTACCGATGTACCTATTTGCCTTTCAGCTTTTGCCCGATCGCCTGAATTACCGTCTGAATTACCTTAACACGGGCGTAGTACTTATCGTTAGCGGGTATTAGCGTCCAAGCTGCTGTTGGTGTGCTGGTGCGCTGTATCATTTGATTCACGGCAACTGAGTATAAAGGCCATTTGTCTCGATTGCGCCAATCTTCTTGTGTGAGTTTATATTGTTTAAACGGGTCGTTTTGGCGTTCCATAAATCGCTCTAGCTGTTTTTCCGGACTTACGTGCAGCCAGAACTTGACCAAAACGTAACCGGCACCTGTGAGTTGGGCTTCAAACTCGTTGATTTCCTGATAGGCGCGACGCCATTCGTTGTCGGCGGCAAATCCTTCGATGCGCTCGACTAATACTCGTCCGTACCAGCTGCGGTCAAAAATGCCGATGGTGCCAGATGTTGGTAAGCGCCGCCAGAATCGCCAGAGGTAGTGGTGGGCTTTTTCTTCATCGCTGGGTGCGGCAAAGGCATGGACTTGATAACTGCGGGGATCTAGTACGTCGGTGAGTCGTTTGATCGCACCTCCTTTTCCGGCAGCGTCCCACCCTTCAAACAATACCAATACGGGTATTTGATTTTGGTGGATGTTCAGCTGGAGTTGGCGCAACAGCACTTGTTCTTTCCGTAACTGCTGTTTATAATCCTGCCGCGACAGTGCTGCGGTTACATCTACCTGAGCCAGGTAGTCTGGTTCGGCTGGCGTTAGGTGTTCTTGCGGGGGCAATAACGGCACAGGCGCGCGCGAGTGGAGTCGGTCGAGTGATTCGGTGAGGGTGGCTGCCAGTTGGGTGAGGACTTTCACTTTTGTCCAGCGTGGGCAGTTCCCTTCCACCAACGTCCAAGGGGCGGGTCCGGTGCTGGTGTGGATCAGCATTTCTTCGGCTAGGTTGACATATTGGTCGTAATGTTTTTGTTGCTGCCAGTCTTCTGGGCGCACACGCCAGGATTGTAGCGGATCGTCTGCATATTTTTTCAGGCGGCGTTTTAATTCTTTATGACTTAAATGAATCCAAAATTTAGCGATCGCTGCCCCATCATCCACCAACTGCCGCTCAAAGGCGTTGATCTGCTGCATCACCATCGGTACTTCCTCTGGTTCGATGCGCTCAAACAAGCGGTCTTCTAAAATATGGATGTACCAGCTGTGATAAAAAAACCCGATGCTGCCCCGTCGCGGCAGTTTCCCCCAAAATCTTCGCAAGAAGGGGTATTTCATTTCCTCTGGACTGGGAGGCCAAATCGGGTGGACCGCAAACCCGCGCGGGTCCATGTAGGCAACCATTTTCTTGACTATAGAGCCTTTACCCGCAGCCGCCCATCCTTCCAGCACCACGATCGCGGGCAGTTTTTTTTCCCAACACGCTTGTTGGAGACTTCGCATCTGACGCATTAACGCTTCTATCTGCGTTGCGTAGGTAGTTTTATCTAGGGTCAGTTCCAGATGGAGGGTATCTAGCATAAATAGCAGCGACAATTGCCGTTTTATTACGTTTTTTATCAGAGAGTTTGGTTTTGTAGAGCAGCCAACCCCTCAAATTATCCAATTCTCTACCTTTTAAAAGTAGCCAAAACTACGTCATCCCATCTTTAAAAACGATTTTTCCGTGTAAATACGGTTAATTATAAAATAAATCTTAAAAATCCTTGACAAATTGATTTTTTTCTTAAAACATACCGGCGGCAAACCAGAGTAATATCCATATGGGTCAAGCGGTGATGGGTCATGGGTAATAGGTAAAAGCGCTAATGGGTAAAAGCGGTAATTGGTAATTGGAGTAACAGGCTTTGGCAGTATTGACAATTACCCATTACCCATTACCAGCACCGCTCGATGTAACTAGCAACTTACGTTAGGTAGATTTTTCAAGGGTAAAACAGTACGGACTGGAGACTTCGCATTATGCAAGTTAGCTATCTGCTAAGACTTTACGAAATGGGACATAGAGATTTTGCCGGTGTAGATCTGCGAGGCGCAGACCTGAGTGGAATAACCTTAATCGAGGTGAATTTCTCCGGCGCAAATCTGACAGGAGCTAATTTAAGCCGAACTTTCCTCACAAAATCAAATTTGAGCGGAGCGTTTCTCAATTGGGCAAATTTAAGTTTTGTTAAACTGAGCGAAGGTCAGCTAACCGATGCAGATTTAACAAAAGCCAACCTCAACGGCGCTTTTATGGTGAAGTCAAACTTAACCAAAGCCAAACTCAGCGGTGCAAATCTGACAGGGGTGAATCTGCGCGGGGCTAACCTGGAAAAAAGCAATCTCTGCGGTGCCAATTTACAAGGAATTAATCTTCGAGGCGCTAACCTTAACGGTGCTAACCTGAATTGGGCGAACTTGTCCGGTGCTAGACTGAGCGGGGCAACGCTGTATGGAGCGTTCTTAAATGGGGTGAATTTGTCAGAAGCTTTTTTAAATGGGGTTGACCTCAACGGCGTCGATCTCAATGGTGCGAACTTGAGCGAAGCCAAATTGAGCGGTACTCAACTGCAAGTAGCCAATCTCGCCGCGAGCAATTTAAGCGAAGCACAGATGTGCGGCGTTAACTTGATGGAAGCCGATCTGACCGGGGCAGACTTGACGCGGGCAAGTTTAAAAAAGGCGAACCTGAAATGGGCAAATTTGAGTAAAGCTGACTTGCGCGAGGCGAATTTGAACGAGGCTTCCTTGCTGGGTGCGACAATTGATGGAGCGGAATTTTCCGGCGTGACGATGCCTGATGAGATGAGACGCTATCTGTGCGCGATCGCTAAAGGCACGACCCCATGGACTTTTCAAGCAACCAAGGCAACGCTGAACTGTGCCCCCAATCTTGCCAGACAGGCAGTCGTTAATTAACATCAAAAAATCTGGGGAGTGCTTAACCCCCCAACAAAGGAGAAATTACGAGCGACCCGATTCCCACAAAGGCTAGCAATTAGCAAGCACCCTTTCCGCAAAAGACTACCTGAATCGTCTTCAAAACAATTTGGATATCGTATAAAGGGTTCCATAGCTTTTGGTAATTCAGGTCTAGCGCCACTATCTGTTCAAAATCCTTAATCTGGGAACGACCACTGACCTGCCATACACCCGTCAAACCGGGCTTAACATTTAACCGCTGCCAGTGATGGGAGTTATAGCGAGCAACTTCATCCGATGTGGGTGGACGCGTACCAACCAAGCTCATTTCTCCCATCAGGACGTTCCAAAACTGCGGTAGTTCATCTAAACTGGTTTTACGTAAGAAACTTCCTACCCTGGTGACGCGGGGGTCGTTTTCATTCTTGAATATCAGTCCCTTAGCTTCATTCTTAATCTGAGACTTGAGTTGCTCGGCATTAACGACCATCGAGCGGAACTTGCGAATTGTAAACGGACACCCGTACAGTCCGTGGCGCTCTTGGGTGAAGAAAATGGGGCCGGGACTGTCCAGCTTGATCGCGATCGCTATCGGTACGAAAACAATACCCAGCAAGATCAACCCTACTATACTGCCCGCGATGTCCAGCAGACGCTTGAAAATCGAGCGCGTTGAGGGGTGATGCACCGATTCGGAAACGGGAGTACTTACTGTTGAACTAAAAATTATTGGTGACATTGCTGAATGCGTCATAACGGGTAGACTCTGGAACAACCGTAAAAGTACTTAGGCTAAACACAATATATAATTCCCGTTCCAGATGAGTGTGTTTCAGACACGACCTTGTTCAAATCTTCATTTATAATCAGCTTTTATAAAGTTTGTGTAAAGCCGATATAACCCCAGAAATATGGAATTCTGGGGGAAACTACGCTTTTAAGTAAGTAGGTTCGCTTAACAACCGTCAAGAGAGCCTCATACCCGCGTTTATTTATGTTGTTCGCGGTAAGTTCTCAAAGTTGTTGCACCCCCCGCGAAGGCGCGTGTCGCGGCAAAAGATAGCGTGAACAGTCAAGCAAAGCTTGTAGATTGCAGTCGTACCCCATCGGCAGGAAAAATAAAAAGATGATAAAAAGGCGAATTAAATGTGCAAAAATATTGTAACAGTTACCGTTGCTATCAGTTTTTTAGTCGTCAGTTGCACTTCCCATAGAGTATCCCAGTGTAACAAGCTGACTGAGGCGATCAATAAAGCTGACAGAGTGACTCAAAGTGCTAAGACGGGTTTGCCCGCAGACCTGATAGGCGCAGCAGATGGACTAGACCAAATTGTCCAAGAACTGAAAACCGTTGAAGTCAAGGATGAAAAACTTCGAGGTCTGCGAGGTAGCTTTGTCTTGATGTATGGCGATCTGAGCCAATTATTCCGAAATACGGCGATCGCTATCTCCAAACAAGACCGTCAAGGTATAAAATCTTACCTCGAATCTCTCCAAGAAGCGAACAAGCAAGATCGAGTATTAGTTCAAGAGATTAATACCTACTGTGCTGGAAAATAAGCGCGAAAACTTTTTTTAAGTCATCCAAAAGGTTGCAGCAGAGTTCGCGCAGCGATATCTATTCTAATGCGTGGTTCGATCGGCTACCTGTCTTCAGGGAAATGGCAAGTTTAGCAAGGATGGGCAAAGTATGGCTTACGACTCTAAGCTTCAGGTGAGGTAATTGATGGGGTGGGTTGGCCACCCCATGTTTTGATTAGCCTACAGGTTGGGGATCGGGGTTGACCTCAACCTTGTTGGTTCCATGACCGTTGCCATTAGCCTGCATCGCCGTAAAATCAACCACAGGCACGCCTTCGTAAGCATCCACAAATAGTTGCTTCAAATCGCTAATCAAGGGATAGCGGGGGTTCGATCCGGTACACTGATCGTCAAATGCTCGATCGGCAAGGTCGTCCAACTTGGCGTAAAATTCCGCCGGGGTTTCTTTAATCACATCCTTAATCGCTGAAGGAATTTCGACTTGACGCTTGAGATCTTCCACCGCCGCAATTAACCGATTAACTTTTTCGGCTTCCGTATCGCCTCCCAATCCCAAATAACTCGCGATCCGCGCATAACGCCACATGGCATTAGGATACTTGTATTGCGAGAAAGTCGCTTGTTTAAACGGCGCATCGGTGGCGTTGTAACGAATCGTGTGGGAAATCATCAGCGCATTTGCTAAACCGTGGGGAATGTGGAATGTTGCTCCCAATTGGTGCGCCATCGAGTGACAAATACCCAGGAAACCATTGGCAAATGCCATCCCCGCAATTGTGGCAGCATAGTGCATTTTCTCCCGCGCTTTGGGGTCGTTGGCTCCATTTTTGTATGCACTCGGCAGGTATTTAAAGATCAGTCGGATCGCTTCTAAAGCTAAACCGTTGGTATACTCGGAAGCCAAAACCGATACGAAAGCTTCCAGGGCGTGAGTTAATGCATCAATACCCCCATAAGCAGTCAGCTTTTTGGGCATATGTAAAACTAACTCTGGATCGACGATCGCCATTGTGGGAGTCAGCGCATAGTCCGCCAGCGGGTATTTAATATCGGTGCGCCGATCTGTGACAACTGCAAATGGCGTTACTTCCGAACCCGTTCCCGATGTGGTAGGAATTGCCACCAGAATCGCTTTATCGCCTAACGGGGGTAATTCGTAGACTCGCTTGCGGATATCCATAAACCGCATCGCCAGTCCTTCAAATTCGATTTCTGGATGTTCGTAAAGCAACCAGATAATTTTGGCAGCATCCATCGGAGAACCGCCACCCATTGCAATAATGACATCGGGTTGGAAGGTATTAATTAATTCCAATCCTCGCTGCACGGTTTCCAGGGAAGGATCGGGTTCGACATCGTAAAAGATATCGTATTTCAATCCAATTTCATCCAGAGCTGCTTCGAGGGTATTGGTAACCCCCAAGTCGTAAAGCGGTTTATCTGTGATGATAAATGCTCGCCGTTTTCCAGCTAATTCCCGAATCGCAACGGGTAGCGCCCCAGATTTAAAGTAAACTTTTGGCGGGATGCGGAACCAAAGCATATTTTCCCGCCGTTCTGCTACTGTTTTAATATTTAGCAGGTGACGGGGTTCGACGTTTTCGCTGATTGAATTACCGCCCCAAGTTCCGCAACCTAAAGTTAAAGATGGATCGAGGCGGAAGTTGTAAAGGTCGCCAATCGCACCTTGGGAAGAAGGGGTATTGATCAACACCCTCGCGGTTTGTACTTTATCTTCAAACCGCTTGATATGTTCTGTATTCGCCGGAGATGTGTAAAGAACTGCGGTGTGACCCCGTCCGCCAAATTCTACCAATTGCTCGGCTTTTTCTACCGCGTCCTCGTAGTCTTTCGCCCGATACATTGCCAGAATCGGCGAAAGTTTTTCATAAGCAAATGGTTCGTCTTTGCCAACCTTTTCGACTTCACCAATTAGCACTCTAGTATCTTCTGGAATGGAAAACCCGGCTAATCCTGCCAGCTTTTGGACTGGTTGTCCGACTATTTCCGCGTTGAGATGTCCGTTGACAATAATTTGATTGCCGAGTTTTTCCCGCTCTTCGGGAGTGACAAAATAAGCTCCCCGCGTGATAAACTCTTGCTTGACTTCCTCATAAACATCATCCACAACAATCACCGATTGTTCGCTGGCACAAATCATGCCGTTGTCGAAGGTTTTGCTGAGAATAATCGAGGAAACAGCTAGTTTTAAATGCGCGGTAGAATCAATCACTGCGGGCGTATTTCCTGCCCCGACTCCCAGTGAAGGACGTCCGGAAGAATAAGCCGCTTTGACCATTCCCGGCCCACCCGTGGCCAGAATTAAGCTAATATCCGGATGCTGCATTAAAGCTTGCGACAGCGGCACGGAAGGATCGTCAATCCAACCGATAATGTTTTCGGGCGCCCCGGCATCTACGGCTGCTTGGAGGATAATTTTTGCGGCTTCAATCGTGCAGCTTTTCGCCCGTGGGTGGGGTGAAAAAATAATCGCGTTGCGGGTTTTAAGGGCGATCAGGGCTTTAAAAATTGCGGTGGCAGTTGGGTTGGTGGTGGGAACAATTCCGGCTAAAATCCCCACTGGTTCGGCAATTTTTTGAATGCCAAATGCTTTGTCTTCTTCAATGACGCCGCAGGTTTTGTCCTGTTTGTATTTGTTGTAGATGATTTCTGAAGCAAAGTGGTTTTTAATCACTTTATCTTCTACCACTCCCATGCCAGTTTCTGCTACTGCCATTTTGGCGAGGGGAATTCTAGCAGCATTGGCGGCTAGGGCAGCTTTTTTGAAGATGGCATCGACTTGCTCTTGCGTGTAGGTGGCGTATTCAGCTTGCGCTGCTTTCACTCGCCTAATCAATTCTTCTAATTCTTGAATGTTCGTAACTCTCATAATTTTTCAGTCCTTGACATCAACTTTCAGACTGTCATTATCTGGGTGAATGAATGTGTTTTTGCTGGCTGGCAATTGTAGCGCCTGCTTTCAACAGGTTTGACGATTTAATGAAGGGTAAAATTACCAGTTTTTGCGTGCAACAATTGGCAATAACACTAACGATTGTTTCTGGGTTGTTAGGGAGTGATGAAGGTTTTTCCTGTTACTTCTCTGTGAGACTACTTTCATTGTAAAGAAGATTTGGGGTAAGTTGCAAAAGTTTAAAATAGATTTCAGGATCGCTGGTGGTTAGTGGCAAGCTGAAGCAGAAACCCGGTTTTTTGAAAAAACCGGGTTTCTTAAGGCTGCTAATGCGTTATAATTAAAGTTAACTGCGAGTTATAGTGCTAATGGCTAATTGCTAATGGCTAATTGATAGCTCTGCCAGTCTTGTATTAGCAACCTCACACCTCAGCAAAGTGCCTGTGTGAAGTAGAAGGCAGCTATCAGCCAAACAGTGGACAAAACTAGACAACTAGCACATTCACCCGATAGATAGCCTAAGCTAAGTCCTTTATGGACGAAGTTAAAAGGGTCATGACACCTCTAGGTGCTTTCGGTGCAAAGAAGCTCTCTGTCGTTAGAAGTTAAACAGATGTATTTGGTTAAGTCAGTACTTCTAGCCTAACAAGCCCTCTTAACATTAGCGAGGAAAACATTACCCCAGAAATGGGAGTTGGTGAGAGCTATTTTCAATCAAAAACCTGCTCTTAACCGATAGAGATAGGTACGCATTTTCCACTGTTGTCCAATTTTTAAACGATTAGAGGCGTCGCGATCGCATCCTCCCATCAACCTAATTACGTACATTTGCGGAATTTTGGGTGAGCGATACCTGGGAAGCACGTATCGCTCAAACGCCATCTTATTTCGGCTTCACTATAAACTTAGAGTTAATTTTTTCAGCTTTCCCTTCTTTAACCAAAGCTTGATGAATCAACGCCGCCACTTCAGCGCGCGTCACCATTTTGTTAGGATTGAGGACTGCCGCATCTGGATGATTCACGACTAAACCCGCTGCAGTTGCTGCCGCAACGGCGTTTTTGGCATAGGCGGGAATTTGATTGGCATCTTTGTAAACTTGTAAAGTTTTACCTGGATCGGCGGGGGGTTGTAAACCCAAACCATTGGCAAGGGCAACAATAGCTTGCACTTTGGGAATTTGTTGTTTGGGTTGGAAGGTATTTCCGGGATATCCTTTTAAAAATCCGGTTCGGGTTGATTTGTCAATCGCCGCAGCTGCCCAGAAATCTGACGGGACATCCTTATATTCCACTGCCTCCCGGACGGGGTTGTGGTCAAAAATTGCTTGCGTCATTAAAGCAAATTCAGCGCGGGTTAAAGGTTGATTCGGTTTAAAGTAATCCCGCGGAAAACCCCCAATGAAACCGCGCGTTTGCAGCGATTGAATAAAGGGTTTTGCCCAGAAGTTATCCGGAACATCGACAAATTTAACCGATTTCGCTGCCGGGGGAGTTTTTGAACGGGGTGGAGGCGCGACAATTACCGGAATTGCCGGAATCACTCTAGCGACTGTTTCTCCAGGTGAAGGTACGGGAATGGGACTGGGTGATTCTTTGCTGGGAGCAATTACTACAGGCACTCCGGGTGTAGGCGTCACCGTTGCTAAGGGGACTGGTTGAGTAGGTACAATCCCGGTAGAAGGAATTGCCACTCCCTTTTGTGGGGCGGGTTGTGAAGATTCTACGATTCCAGTTACAGTGGGAAAACCTTTAAAGCGGTCGTCTCTTCCAAGCACCCAGAACAAAATCGCGCCGATGGTAGTAAATGCAACCAATATGCCGATAAAATCATCAAATCCTAAGTCGCGTCGGCGCGATGATTGTGGCTGTGGGGGGGGCGAATCTGGGGAAGGGGAATTAGTCATTTTTTTCCACCTATCGCAACGGTAATGCCATCGCGATTAGTTTAACCCACCAGCGTTGGTTCTCCAATAGGTTGGGCGAAGTGTTTTTCGATTAAGTCGGGTATTTCTTGGGGACTTACGCGCCGGTAATTCGTTTTATCGGGCATTATGACTATATTTGGCCCTGCTTTGCATTGTTTCATGCAGCCGGTTTTTTTGATCGTCACTTGGTTTTCTAATCCGCGATCGCGCAATTCCCCCGCCAGTGCCTTACATACCTCCATCGCCCCTTTCTGGCAGCAATCGGATTTTTCACACACTAATATACAAGCTGGCGGTTTGGCAGCCTTTGCTGGCACTGGGGGTAGGACGTTAGCGTTACTTGGAACTGTAAGCTTTACTTCATATGCTTTTAATTTAAGTTGACCCCGCTTCCAGTCTAGGATGCGTTCTCCACTCACTTCGAGCCAATCTCCCGCTATTAAACCCTGCCTGAGGGAACCCCGGATTGATTTTGACAGTTTTATGCAATATTCACCCTCGGCGGTGGCGAGGCGCAAGCCTTTGATTTTATACCCGTCTTCCAGAATAAATCCCACAAACCGTCCTTTCAGACAGAATTCTAATATTTGAGCGCTTTTGCAGTGACTCACGATCTTCTTCCTCCTTTATTTCAGTAATTTTTCTCAATTGTGCTGGCTGTTTCTCTCTAATCCTTAACAAAAGTTAAGGTTTGCAGTGCCAACAGCGCTGCAACAAGAATGTCAATTCGCGCCGCTTTGCGGTTAACTGTCGCACCACACTCCACAGTTGCAAAGCTGCTGTGGGTGTATTTATTTCCGCTTTTAAGCAACCGTCGCTACAACACCAACAGGGGATGCCTAACTCTTGCAGTCGTTGATAAACTTGCCAGCGATCGCCACGCTGAACTAGCACCAACTGCATCGCTGGTGCCTGATTCTGAGATTGCTCCATCAAAACTCGCTCGCTCTAGATGCAAATCATTCTCAATTTATTTGTATTATAAGCGACGGTTCGCCAATTGCAAGTAATTTTCAATTGCTCTTTAAATTGTCTTCACAAAACCTACATATGATTAAGAATTATTTATAGAACCCGCAGCAGACTGGGAATGCTATCCACCGCGTCTAAAGTGCGAATTTCGTCAAGAGCTTGGTGGAAATCGCCTTCGCGGACATCGTGGGTAACGACGACAATTTCGGCGAACTCGCCCTGGAAACCAGTCTGGACGATAGATTCAATGCTGACGCCGTGGTTTCCGAAGCTAGTCCCCAGCTTACCGATGACCCCTGGACGGTCTTTGGTGAGAAAGCGGGCGTAAAAGCGGGTAGTTAATTCTTCGATGGGAGCAATTTTGCAATAGTGTTGGTGGGTGCAGGTGAGAAGTGGATGGAGATTGGTAATTGGTAATGGGTAATTGGTAATTGGTGATGGGGAATTCTCCTCTGCTCCCTGGGAGGGAACGCCTGTGCTACGATGCCCACCTGCACTCTTAAGCACGGCGGCGATGTTTAAAATATCGGAGACGACGGCGCTGGCGGTGGGACCTGCACCCGCACCGGGACCGAAAAACATGACTTGACCGATGGGGTCGCCTTCGATCAGAATCGCGTTGTAGACGCCGCTGATGCTGGCGAGGGGGTGACTTCGCGGTACTAATGTGGGATGGACGCGCAGGCGCAGACGGTCGGTAGGATCGTCTTGGAGCATTTCGCGGTTGGCGATCGCCAGCAATTTAATTACAAATCCCAACTTATCGGCATAGGCGATATCGGCGGCGCTGACTTGGGAAATGCCTTCGCGATAGACATCTTCTAATTTGATGCGTCCGCCAAACGCGAGTGAAGCGAGAATGGCGATTTTATCGGCGGCGTCAAAACCATCGACATCGGCGGTGGGGTCGGCTTCAGCGTATCCTAATTTTTGAGCTTGGGCGAGGACATCGGCAAAATCTGCCCCTTCGGTTTGCATCCGGGTGAGGATATAGTTAGTCGTGCCGTTGACAATGCCGATTACCGAACGAATGCGGTTAACGCCTAAAGCTTGTTTGAGGGGTTGAATTACGGGGATACCGCCGCCGACGGCAGCTTCTAACAAGACGTAAACCCCCGCCTCGTTGGCTGCGTCGTAGATTTCATCGCCAAAACGGGCGATAACGGCTTTATTTGCGGTAACGACGTGCTTACCGTGGGATATGGCTTTGAGGATAAGCGATCGCGCCGGTTCCAGTCCGCCGATGACTTCGACTACGATATCGACATCAGGATCGGTGACGATTGATTCTAAATCGCTGGTGACGGCGCCTGGGGGGAGTTGGACGGGGCGGATTTTTTCAGGATTTCGCACCCCGACCCGATAGATTTCTAACTCCTCTACCAGCGGGTTACGCCCAGAAGGGTCGAGTAAAATCTGTGCAGTTCCCGTACCAACCGTTCCCAGTCCGAGCAAACCGATTTTAAAAGCCACGCTTCTGACCTATACCGACTAAATTCTTGCCAAAACCATTTTGACATCTAGGGTGCGATCGCTGAAATTTACTCGCGCTTAAATTACAGGACCCAGGCACGACGAGAAAAGAAACCGGGTTTCTTGGGTCGAATCGACTGCGCCCGCACTTCCACCGCTGTTGGATACTGAGGATCGCGATCTCAAGCGATGCTTGAGCGATCGCACCGACAGTGCCAGGTGCTAAGACTCTGTCGGTGCGATCGCCACATCTGGTGCAATGCCAACTTTGTTGATGTAGCGATCGCCAAACCTAGAAACCGGGTTTCCAGCTGCTATCTCTAGTTCTCTTGCGACGATTTTTCACAGAAACCCGGTTTCTTTGAACTTAGCGATCGTCACCGCCAGCGCCAATCCATTTTTTTAGCCTAGAACAGATTATAACCATACCCAATCGAACTAACGACATACATGAAAAATCTAGCTCTATTATCTGCCACAGTTCTAGCTGCCACATCTGGATTGGTTTTCCAGACAATGCTAACAAGTAATATCAAATCAGGTGGCATCGGAATAATTAGCTTTCTTGGCAATTGCTAATTGCTAATTGCCAGCTTGCTAATTTTCCATACAGGTCGTAATTCCGATGCAACTGGAAACGATATAAAGGCTAGATTCCCAACTGCTTATATCAAATAGAAAAAATAATGCCACATATTGGAGATTCCCCTTAATCCCCCAAAACAGCGGGGGAGTTAAAACCTAGTCTTGTTCCCCCCTTTTGTAGGCGAAGTCTTCCCGCAGGTTAGGGGGACTAGGGGAAAGCAACCATTTGTAATAAACATTTAGGTAATTGATATCAGAGAAGTCGGGAATCTAAATAACGTAAGTTGGAGCCAAAGAAACCAAGTTTCTGATGCCAAAGAAACCCGGGTTCTCTATGAAGAAACCAAGTTTCTCATGCCAAAGAAACAAAGGTGAGCGCAAAAATCTGGGGTTTCTGGCGAGAAATAGCTGAAGAAACCGGGTTTCTGATGCCAACCCGGTTTCTCTATGAAGAAACCAAGTTTCTGATACCAAAGAAACAAAGGTGAGCGCAAAAATCTTGGGGTGCTTGGCAGAAATTGCGGAAGAAACCGGGTTTCTGAGGCGAAAGAAACAAAGGTGAGCGCAAAAATCTGGGGTTTATTCGCAGAAATCGCTGAATAAACCGGGTTTCTGACTCTGAAGGCAAAACCCTGTTAATCCAATTACCAATTACCAATTACCCATTACCCTTTAATTCAAAATGCGTAAGTCCTGCTGGTATTGATAGACACCCCAGAGTGCAACTGCCCCGACTATCAGTAACAGCCATTCTGCGGGTTCGGGTACGCCACTAATGATATTACTATTGGGCTGTGGCAGTTGTTGGTCTTCCACTTCGCGGTCAAAGCGATCGCCTTGTTGTTCTGCATATTTCAACTCTTGCCGCTGTTGGTCGGTAACCAACACAATCATTGAAGAATAAGGCGTGACAATGCCGTATTGCTTCGCCGCAGCATGAATCGCATCGAGTTTTTTGATTTCGTGTAGGTAGGGACTCTGATTCGGACCAGGATGAATCCCATCGAGTTCTTTGATTTCTTTGGTTTGCAGGTAGCGACTCAGATGGGTTGTCCACTGACGGGCAGCCAAAGCACCAAAGCCTTCTTGAGCCGCTTTAGCATTTACGGCATCTTTTGTCAAGTACCAGGCATAGCCATCCACCAGATTCAAGAAAGATGTACCGATGCCGCGACTGGGTTGCGTTCCAATGCGCTGCATCACGGTTTGCACCTCAGTTGCCACTCCGCCATCGCTGTCTTGAATTGCCTTTAAAGTTGCGTCATCGTAGCCAAAAGCCAAGCCGCCCAGATGGACAAACCACACGGGGGCGGGCATTGCACCGGGCAAGTTGCGATCGCTATTCAACTCATAGCTACCCGGATCGGTAATTACCACAATGGCATCGTAATTTTTGTTGCCGCGCACTTGCTGGAACTGCGCCAGCATATCCTTCGGCTGAACCATGCCATAAAACACGACGTTTTGGGGATCGAAACTGTCAAAGTTATCGAGACGCTGGGGTTTTGTCTCCGCCTTAGTGAGGTACAAGTCGGCGATGTTTTGTTTGAGGATATTATCTTTCAGCCAGCGGAAGGTATCAGTCACTTGCTGACGATGTGCTTTCATGCTGTAAGAACTGTCTAAAATTACGGCAAATCGTTTCCCTTGGGGTAGCTGGTAGTCATTTTTGGCAAACGGGGTGGCTAGTACGTGAGCGCCCCAAGGCAGGGTCATCTGGTGCGCGGTGGCTGGTGTTTTATCGGCAGGAAGCGTTGCTGGAAGCCACTGGTTAGATCCAGAAACCGTCTTGCCATTGATGACGCGCTTGGTTGCTTTAGTCCAAAAGATATTGCGTTGCTCGCGCAGTTCGGGCAATCGCCAACCCGCCTCTTGTTTCAGCACCTTGTAGCTGAACCAGAGATACATCTTAGCTGGCTGATCCGTCCAAATCCCGTCTGCTAGGACGGTTTGCCCCTTTGGGGGTACGGGGAATGCCCGCAGACGATATTGCTTTTGCCCCACCTGCTCCAGCAGTGCCGGATCGACATTGCGCACCACCTGGTTGTTATAAACTTGCTGGGCAGCGCCCCGTGGCGAAATAACAAAGGGATATTTCTTGGGAGTCTTGGCATCATCGCTCAGCCAAACGCCGGTAATTGCTGCGCTTTCCGGCAATGAGAAGTAGTAGAGTATTTCTTCGGGAAGGTTGGTTTTGTTTTGATACACCTCAGAAATTTCTACATCTGCCCAGTCTCCGTGGGGCGTGACGGTGATGTTTTGTTGTTCGAGCCAAACTCGTTTCTGGTTGATGTTATCCAGTCCTGCTTTTGCCCCACTGCGATCGAAGGTAGATTGCAAGGCTTTTTGAATCGCTGGGTTTTCTTTTCGCAGGATGGGCGCATCAAAAAACTGGGCATAGAGTTGAGCTGCTTTGTCTACGTCTGCGGGTGTACCCTGATATGTGAAGGGAGCAGTCAGGAAGTTGAACCAGTCTTGAACGATTTGAGCTGCAATTGGAGGAAAGTGGAGCGTGTGTTGATAAAGATCTCGCATCGCCGTGTTCTCTAAGCGAGGATAGCGATAGGGAGACAGGTAAGCATTGAGTAATCCAGTGCGGATCGTATTTGATTTTTGTAGGAGTTCCTGCCGCTGCGCGTCCGTTTGGGGTGGGTTACTGAGTAAGTCAAATGCTACCACTTGGGGCTGTTGCTGCAACAGTAGGAAGGTTAAGAGCCACCCAGCGAAGATAACGTTTGTAAACGCCCGCACTCGCCATTCTCCGTAGCGGGTTCCCAATTGCTTGAGGGTTTCCGAACGCGATCGCAGATACATCCTCACCATGCCGAAGGGAAGGGTAAACAATCCCAGGGCAAATATTGCCACCGGCATCAGGATAACAGTATAAAGCAGCATTATCAGCAATCCCACGACAGTCAAGGAAGGCAGTACGTAAAAGGCAGCCAGAGCAGTAAGATATACAGCGATCGCTAGCATCAGGGTTTGTCCTGCCAAATGCCACAGGTTGACTGCCATTGGATTGTCTCGCCGACTGAGTAACCAGTGGGCGGTGGCAATTGTCCCAAAGACAATTGTTAGCAGTAAAAACGTACTCGCCACTGTCAAATCCCGCAGCCAGAAAAACCGCGCGATACACACAATCAATAGCGGTGCTTCAATCCCATAAAACAACTGAAACAGGGTAATTTCTTGCCGCCGCTTTGCTTTAGTCCCCAAGATCGAGCAGGTTGTGGGAACGCTGACTAACCCAAAAAACGTGACTAGGAAATTGAGCGGAACTTGTCGGGCGAGCGCATCTCCCAAAAGAGAGAATCCCATAAATGGGAGAACTCCCACGTAAACAATCAAAAGCAGCATCCCGTTGAATACCCAAAAGAAGACTGCGAATATTTCCCTCAAGACAATATTGCATAGTTCCATAAGAAATCCTCACTAAACAGGGCCAAAAATAAACAAGGACAGGATTTACGCTTGGGCGAGTTAGAAACGTTTTTGAGAGAAACCCGGTTTATGGGGGCGTTTTTCAGAGAAACCGGGTTTCTGGCTGCGTCATCTGGTTGCTATCAAAAATTTTGGCGAGAAACCCGGTTTCTGTCCCGCAGCTGAGAAACCGGGTTTCTGGCTACGTACTCTGGTTGCCATAACCGATTTTTGCGAGAAACCCGGTTTCTGGGCGCGGGTTTCTGGCTGCGATTTCTTTCATATAAACCCGGTTTCTTTGGGTAAGTCCTGAAGGATGCGAGTTAAGCTTTTTGCAAGGTTCGATAAACCTCAGTCACAAAAGCTTGCACTACTGGATCGTTAGGACTGTGGAATTTATCAAACAAGATAGAAACTAGGGTCCAAGATGACTCTTGTCGCGAGGCTTGCTGCCAAAATCGCACGAGCAAATCTCCGGTGGTTTGATGGGGAGATTGAAACCAATAGACAGCCGAGTGAGTTTGGTCATCCAGGGATAACCAACGCCCAAAAAGTCTCGGTGCGAACTGTTGTTGAACGATTTGATCGAGGCGAAATCCACTACCGACCAAACACATCTCTGGTGCATGGTGTGCCTGCAAGGTGGGACTGGCAACAAATAAGATAGAACCTGTCAATCCTGGAAATTCAAAATGCTGCTTCTGAGTTACCACACTGGGATGAGTGGCAAAAAAGTCTTTTTCAACTAAAGTGAGTTCTATCGGTTGCGTTTGAATCGGGCTCGACCATTGTAGATTTGCCAAATTTGGCAGGGAATTAGAAATCGCTGGTGGATTGGGAATGAGTGTTAGTCCCAAAATGCAGGCAGCTAGAAGAAAAGATTTTAGATTAGACAGTCTGGCTGAGATTGGCGAGGCGGAGCCTCTGTAATTTCGTTCCCAGGCTGAGCCTGGGAACGAGTTAAGTGAGGCTCCGCCTCCCTGGCGTAGAACCCAACGCAGAATTACCCAGCTTAGGCTACAGGCGACTATAAAAGCAATTAATCCTAGAGGTACGTGCAGGATTTCTGCCAAAATAGGCTGGTTCCAAACCTTGGCGATCAGTACTAGAGTTAGTACTCGTGCGACGTTAGCGATCGCCAGTATCGCCAAATTTCCGACAAATACTACCAGCCAGCGTAACCCAAATTGCCGACCTTCAAGCCAGGTTGCTGCGAGTAGGAACAGCGTACCCGTCCATAAACTCCTGATGCCGCTGCAAGGCAAATCTATATGGGCGATGCCGGTATCGAGGACGATGATATCTTCTGAAGAGAGGGCGGTAACGTTCCCAGCTTTCAGGATGAATTCGACGATGTGAGCGGTGAGAATGCGTGCAGGGAAGCCCAATCCACTGCTAAATTGTACGCCGAAGGGGAGGAACAGAGCGATCGCCACACCAATCGGCAACCCTTTTCGCCAAGTAGTAAACTCCAAAAACAATCCCAGCAACCCGTAAGTGCCGAGTAATGCGAACGCAATCGGTATTTGTTCCAGAATCAACAGCCAACGAGATGCGTAAGCTAACAAAGCACTGCCGATCGTTACAATTAGCGGACTCCAGCGCAAGACAGGTACCGGCGAAAAGCGAAACTGTTGTCGATAGCGCACCCCTTGCACCAGCAAGAGCAATCCCCCGGCGATCAGCAATCCTTTATTGAACGGCGAAATTTCTTGCCATGTCTGTGCTAGCCATCCCAGAATTGGCAAATTCAGATACAACCAACTCAAGAGAATGGCGCCAGTGCCTATTAGTCCCAGTTTATTCCCTGCCGCTCTGGTATCCAAACGAACCAGATTACTTTCACTGGTCATAGGTATTTCCCTCCTAAATTGACTTTTTTACTCAAATTATTTGATATGATGTCCGTCAAATCACCCTTAATTAAAACTCTCCGCGTCCCCTTCCGAGTCAGAGCGTCAGTCCTAACGATGGGTAATCAAATGGACATGATATGAGGGTTATTTTTAGTAGCTTAACCACCACCGATTGCCCGAGAAATTATCTCCCATATGTGGAGATAAAAGTTACTTTCTAGCTGACGAAACAGTTGAAATTTACTGTCAGGATCGCCAAAAAATGGTCTGAGTACCCATCCCATTTGACTGCCTACAAAGCCATACAGAAATAGCCAACCCCTGAGAATGTAAGTTCGACTGTTCGACTTACCATCATGCTGATCAAGCAACATAATTCCTTTGTAAAACAAATTAATTCCCATCAATCCTGTGATGGCAAACAAGCCTACATTCATCAGTTTAAAAAACTCATAACTCTTAATAGAGAGGCGAAAAAATAGCACGATTGGTGCAAAGGCGAACAACATGACTCCAATTACTGATGTTGATGCTAACAGAAGAGCGAGATATTGTTTTAAATTGCAACGGGAGCCTAAAAACACACCAAACAAGTATAAAGTTGGTAAGCAAATGATGATCGTGACTAAGTAGAGTGCTGGTAGCTTGACTGCGGAAGCAATGACTTGCATCCAGCTATTAGATGAGCCAATAATTGCCCCATAGATTGCCAAAAATATTGAGCTACAGACTAGAAGTGACAAAACCTTATCATTGAGTCTAATTCCTTGAGAAATTTCTTCCAAGAAACGGGCGCGATCGCGCAAAAAAGACATTAATACCGTAAACGAGTGCATCCTATCCTCCTCTGGTTGGAAACTCAGTTGGTTGCCTACTAACGCAAGTTGCTAGTTATAAACAAGGGCGTTGCAAGCTTGCTAATTGCTAATTGCTAATAAAGGATTTTTACTGACATTAGCCATTAGCCATTAGCCATCAGCTGCTATGCATGAGATAACTAGCAACTTGAGTTACTATTTACTGACGCCTCTCAACAAGGTTTTTCGCACCCAAATCCAAGATTTTTTTCAAGGATATGCCAAAAATTTATTTATGTTTCATATCATGTCCGGTTCTTCACCCATAGTTAGGAATGACGCCCAGATCCGGTGACACGGTGACGCGGGGAGATTTTTATTCAGGGTAATTAGGCGGACATCATATCAACCATCGGGAGGCAGAGCTTCCAAAAAGAAAGGTAATTGGTAATTGGTAATTAGATTCATCGCTCAGTCTACTCTTGGCAATTACCTATTACCCCAGTCAGAAACAAAGGTGATGCGTCGATTTCTCGCTGTATCCACGATTTTTCCGAGAAACCGGGTTTCTTTGTCTTGGGATGTAACTAGCAACTTGCGTTATTTACAATAAAGGTCAACTGGATTTTTATCAAAGTAATTTGTACATTTCACGATCTTGTCCACCTTGTCAGCAACTGCTCCCATAGACTCATAATTTATTTCCGGACTTTCGGCAAATCCAATCATATTTTTAATTTCCCCAGATGCTTGTCTAAAAATTTGTTTAATGCGAGCTTGGTCGGATGGTGAAATTTTAGTAGAAATAAAAATACCTGAAATAGGAATAGCCTTGCTACGATGAATGACTCTCCATTCTGGGTTAGCTGCGATATGGTGTGTCGATGCGCCAATATCTGCGTTTCCACTCCTTACTAATTCTTGAATTTTTTCATGAGAATTTCCAATAGTTATACTCAGACTCTTACCATAGAGATTGTAGAGCGGGACATGGAAACTGGATGCGGAACCGATATAGCCTAAAGCGATCTTTGTGGTTGGTTTAATATCAGCAATTGAACGAATTGGGCTGTTGGCTTTGACAAACAGAACCGAGTAGTAATAAGATGGAGTTTGAAGGTACTGACGACCTAACCAGGAATAGCCATTACTTTTAGCTGTCCAAGAGTTCATGGGAGAATTGGCAAAAATGATGTCCCATTCATTGTCAGCTATTTTCTTTTTTATTTCCTGATAAGAGATGGCATTGCCAAATTTAATCCTAACGTCTCTGACATTAATTCCTAACTCTTTTTTTAGATAGTTTTCAAAGGCTAAATAGAGATGATCGTTTGGATATAAATTCTGGTGCGGTGCTGCTAAGAATCCAATGACCAAGGGGGTTTTTTGTAAATCCTTGAAGCACCCTAGCGCTTCTTTCTTTTCGGTTGCCAATGGACATGGCGATCGGGTAAAATTAGTCCAGGTCGCTGTGACGGTAATCGCACTTCCAGCAAGCCCGCTAAAGATTGCCACCCAAGCATATTGCTTCAATTTGATGATGGAATCAAGCCATAAATATTTATGGGGAGGTGAAGGCCAAACAAATTGTTCAGCCGCCGGATTCTGACAAATTACAGGTACCCAACTAGCACCGGGAAATTCTCTATCTACCTGCAACAATTCTCGCAAAATTATGCGAGATCGCCGCACCGAGGTATATAAAGATCCACCTTGAGAAAAGTCTTCTAGAAAATACTGCAAAAATTTTTGGGCAATTTTATCGGGGACTGGTTCCCGCATCACGATCGCTTGCGGAATGTGTAACTTTTCTAACTGACGCGCTAATCCTAATCCATCACAAGAATTAAAAATGGCAAGTTTTAACCCGAGATCAATGGCAGTTTTTAGAGTTTCCTCTAACTCGCTAATTTCTAACTTGCCCTCTGGGGTTTGGTTGATGTAGAGATAACCTTTTTCACCATCCTGACTGGAACTATGTCCGGCAAAAAAGAGGATATCCCAAGATGATTGCCAAAGACTTTTAAACTGTGGGCGAGTTGGTTCAACTAAAAAACAAACATCGGCTAAGGGTAAACTTTCTAAAATCTTTCGATCTGACTGAATATCAATACCATCACTATTACCCAAGATTGCCAATATTTTTAATTTGGCTGGTTTTGCCAACTGTTTGTAACTGTAAGAAATTAATGAACTGATGCCAAGGTCAGCATGGGGAAATCTCTGGAAGAAGCTCCAAGTTTCCCAAGGCAATTTTCGTAACTGATCGTCGTCGGTTTGCAGGATAAATCGCACCCGTTCGGATTTACTTAAGTTGGCTAACAATTCTGCCTCGATCGTGCGAAATTCATCGCATCTGAGCCACTCTTGAAAGCTGACTTTGAGTTTTTCAGCTGCTTCGTAACATTCCTGGAGCAAGTTTCCTGGTTGCTCGCTTGGCTCGCCAGCAGCTTCATCAATGAAATAGAGTCGTTTTCGGCGATAAATAGACTCCAGGTTGTAGTATTTCCTCTGCCAATCTCGATAAAGTTCAGGAATCTCTGGAGCTTGTCGTAAATAACCGCTCACTCCCATAATGTAGGGAAACTTTCCCTCTTCCGCAACATCGAGGGTGACTTGGAATCCTCGTTCAAAGTCACCTCGCTCTAGTTTTAACACAACTACCTTACTCATAAAAGCAGTTAGATTGCAAAGTCCTCCATCAGGCTAATTTTACCAAAACTAAGCTGCACGCGGAATAGTTCTCCGGGTTGACCGCTAAATTGCCGTGACTGAATGAAACGGTCATTGCTTCCCGATGCAATCTCGAAGAAACAGGTTCCTGATTCATCCAAAACGGCAAGTTTGATCCCGGTTGGTAAAAAAGTTTCACCTGTTTGGGGAAACACTTGTAAGCCAATGCCATTGTTTCTTTCCTGTTGTGTCAGAGTCACAACCAGCGTCACCGCTATTCCAGGTTTGTGTCTGCCAAAATTGATTAGCTTTGCTCGTTTAATTTCTTTGGTGATACTGCGTCGAAAGGCAACCTGAGTGAATGAAGAATGGGAGAGCGCGTTATCTAAAAATACTTCCACAGGTTGCCAACCAACTTCAAATATTCCCTGGCACCATTGACTCAATTTCGCCAGGGGAACAAGTTGTGTTTTTTGACTTTCAAGGTTTTTGAGCATCTCGGTGATGGGTTGCAATTCGTCAATCGTTAACTGCTCGCTGGTAACAGTTGGAGCAAATCCCAATAGATTAGCTTCTTGCCGTTCCAAATCAATTTCAACCACCACATAGCCAATGCGGTCATCCTGAGTTTCGGGTGGAACGTAACAAGAAATGGAGGCAGATTGGGATTGAAGAGGACGCTCTGAAGCGGGGACACGGTGACGCGGGGATACCCCATGGTACGAGCTAGGGGATTCCAGCAATGTAGAATTTTCTGATTCTCCACTAATAAATTCGGGAGGGTTGCCAGACCAGGTGCTTCGATCTGGGTCAGGGTAGCTCACCGCGTCTCCCCATCTCCCCATCACCGCGTCTCCCCATCTCCCCATCTGGGCGTCTTCTTGGTCAGTTTTAAACGGCAAGTTTGAAGGATCCCGGTTAATAACTTGCAGCGGACGACATTCTAATCGTCCGACACCTGTGACCCATAAATCGGCAACATCACAGGCGAATCGAATCACGGGATTCCAGCTATCACCCCCTTTCAGATCGGTAGAAATATCCATGATTCGTAAATAATTATTCACCGCATACACGGCTAATGTGTTGAGATAAACTTGAAGTGCTTTTTCCTCGGTTGGCTGTTCGATGGCAAACTGGCAAGCAATCTGTTGTGCTGCTTGGGTAATTGGCATTAAAACTGATTGTGGCATCTGAGCGATGTCAGTCATGATTGCTTTCTCCGACTGGAATTATTTTGGGGTTCAACATATCCCTGAGATTCTGCAAATTGTCGCAGTTGGGGTAAACATTTGCGGTTGTAGACTTTAGGTAAATCTTTCGCTTCCGCTGGGGTGAGGTTAAATTCTTTGGCGATCGCATTCCAAGGAGTTTCCGGTGGGAGGCGACGCAAAATTAACGCTTGGCAATTCACTTCACGACAGTTTCTAAAACAGGTGTTCCGTAAGTTCCCATCGGGATCGGTTTCCACCCAAGCGAGGGTTTTCTCCCATATCTCCAACACAGGTTGGATGTCGGGACGAGCAGGTAAAATCGCCATCGGGTCGATTGTTTCTCCAGACTCGGTTTGCAGGGTGTTAATCTCTCGCTTTTGCTGCCTGTACTTGGAATCCCGTAAATTTCTCAATCGCTTTTTGAGATAATCATCTAGCCAGGTGATCGGGCCTTTCACGCTTGGGTCATATAACTCTGGATTTTGGCAGAAAAATTCCCACATCTCTTGGAGGGCATCATTATAATATGGTGTGCTTTCCTTCCAAAGCTTCCCGGATGCCATGACGAGTCGATGCACGCAGGCAAGTCGCGATCTCCTGTCTAAACTCCTGGGTTCATATTGACACGCTTCGGCAATCAGCGTTTGGAGTGTTTGGTTCAGATCGTTCACAGGCGATCGCTCCAAAACTCGTCTACAGTAACTGTTAGAGTGGCTCTAACCTTCATAGGCCCCAACTAGCTGGTTAGTTATTTACACGCACGAGCAGCAACCTTTTTCGCAGATTTGGCAAAAATTTTTTGATTTTCCTGGGAAAAGTTGGACTGTCTGATGTTAGAGCGGTTGTTTGACAGCAAAACCGATTGTGTCATGATGCGATCGCCCTAAGCGGAAAAATCCGTGATGGGTTTGATAACCACGCCGCAAGCAGTTGCTGCATTCAATTGTCGCGCGTCAACCGTAATCAGCGGACAATTAAGTCTTAATGCCAAAGCGATATACAGCGAGTCGTATATTGCTAATTGATGAGTTAGACTAATTTGCAAAGCTTGCGGTAATAGTTTCTTAACTGGCACAATTTGGAACGGTAGCGCCAGCAGTTGGGCGGTAAACTGCTCTGCATCTGTTTGCGGTAGTCCCCGAAACCGAACATTTGTCCACAGAACATTGACGCATTCTATCAAGCAAAACTCCGGTACGTATAAGCGATCGCCTTGAGACATCCTACCTAATAAAACTCGTGCTTCGGCTGTATAAGTTTCTTGTAAGAAACGCTTAATCGCCACGCTCGCATCTACTACATAGGTTGCCGCCATTTCTCTCTCTCCGCAATTATCATTTCGCTGCCCGTTGGCGCTCCGGGGGGCGGAGTCCACATATGACTGTCTATCGACTCAAAAATCTTCTGCAAATCTTCTGGATCTACTAAGCGTGGTGGTTCTTGAAGCCATAGTATTAACCGCTCATCAACTATCTGAGTTATCAAGGTTCTGAGTTCTGCTACTGTCAAATCTGCCACTTTTTTTGAATCTGGTGGTGGCTGTTGTAACAATAGTTTTAACTGCTCGTTGACTATGCCAGCGATTAAAGCTTTGAGTTGTTCGTTTGACTCTGCTATTGTTTTTTGTGCTTCCATTTCTACCAACTCCTTTTTCCCGCATCTAATAATGATGACACAGGCAACAACTGTTTGTACAGGCTAGAAGCACCTACTTATAGCCTGGTGTTAAACTTTTCTTTAAAATTTGCGGTTAAACTATAAAATAACCAGACTGCTAAACCCTCCAAATTGGATATGGACTTAAATCTAATTAACCCCATCCCTCCGAATTCCGACCCCGATTCATCTAATATCAGCCCAGAACCAAATAATTTTAATCAACGAGCGATCGGCACGGTATTGTTAACCCTGGCGGCGATGGTAGGCGGGGCTTTACTGGTGCGAAATGCCACTGCACCGCGTCAAGGAAATGTTATTTTTATCCACCCGGATGGTACGAGTGCTTCCCACTGGGGTGCGGCGCGGATGTTGTATAAAGGGCCAGATGGTAGGCTAAATTGGGATAAAATGTCCAATCTCGGCGTCTATTTAGGACATTTGAAAAATCAATTAACGGCTACTTCTAACGCGGGTGCTGTGATTCACGCGACGGGAGTAAAAGTAGAAGCAGATTCGTTTGGATTAAACTCAAAAGGAAAGCCATTAGAGGCGCTTTCCGGGTATAATAAAACGATAATGGAAGAAGCGATCGCATCCGGTAAATCCACCGCCATTATCAATTCCGGCGTTATCACCGAACCCGGAACGGGTGCTTTTTTAGCCAAGGTAAATAATCGCCGCAATCATGGAGAAATTACCAAACAGATAATCGAATCAGGGGTAAATGTAATATTAGGTGGCGGGGAAATGTGGTATCTTCCCAAAGGAACCGCCGGACGGCATACCTCCGCATCCCTTAGCAAGCGAACGGATGGATTAAACCTAATCGAACTGGCAAAAAGCAAAGGTTACACCGTTGTATACACGCGCGAAGAATTGCTGAATTTACCAGCAAATACTGAGAAAGTTTTGGGCATTTTTGCCGCCGAAGATACCTACAACGACGAATCAGAAGAAAAATTAAAAGTAGCGAACTTACCCCTATACGTAAAAACTGCACCAACCGTGGCGGAAAAATTACAAGCTGCTTTAGGAATTTTATCCCAAAATTCCAAGGGTTTCTTTGTAGTTTTGGAAGAAGAAGGTAGCGATAATTTCTGCAATTACAATAACGCCAGAGGGTGTTTAGAAGCGATAAAACGGGCGGATGATGCGATTGGCGTGGCGATGAATTATGCCGAGCAAAACCGGAATACGCTGGTTATAACTGCCGCAGATAGCGATGCGGGGGGACTGGAAGTAATTGGGGAACAGGCGCAAGATGTACCCCTGGATAAACCATTACCAGCTAAATATGGAAATGGCGCACCAATTGATGGACGAGATGGGACAAAAACCTTGCCATTTGTTTCAGCACCCGATAAAAATGGACAGCGATTTTCCATGGCGATCGCCTGGTCTGGTTTCGGCGATATGTCGGGTGGTATTATTGCAAAAGCTCACGGAATCAACGCCGAAATGCTGCCAAAAACGGTAGATAATACCGATATTTACCGGATGATGTATGCAACGTTATTTGGGACTAAACTACCTGAGAATTAACCAGAAACCCGGTTTCTTTAAGAAACCGGGTTTCTCAGTCAACAGATATTGCAGCTTTAAATTCTTTGCCACAAGTATTTTCCTAGATTAATCCCGATCGCAATGCTACCACCGCCGCCTGCACTCGGTCATCCACAGACAGTTTATTCATAATGCTGCGAATGTGGGTTTTAACCGTACTCAGACTCAGATAAAGCATGGCTGCTATTTCCGGGTTGCTTTTCCCTTCTACAATCAGTTTGAGAATTTCTGACTCCCGTTGGGAAAGTTGGGAGATATTATTTTTAGGAGAGGGGGGTTTGAGGTTTTTAACTACCGTGCGGGCAATTTGGGGATCGAGATAAACAGCACCTTCAATAGCGCAAGAGATCGCTTTCAACAATTGATTCAAACTCGTTCCCTTAATACAATAGGCATCCGCGCCGCTAGACAGCGCAGCAATCATTTCATTTTCTGCTTTGTGAGAAGTCAACATCACCACCCGCATATCTGGTAAAGCAGCTTTAATTTGCTGGGTCGCCGCAATCCCATCGAGTTGGGGTAACCCAATATCCATAATCGTCAAATCCGGTTTCAGGTCAAGCGCCATCTCGACGCCTTGATAACCATCACCAGCTTGTCCAATTAGGTTAAAATTCGGCTGTTCGGTCAAAAACTGCTCTAACCCCAATTGCATTACCGGGTCATCTTCTACCAATAAAACCCGCAGCAATGGCAGCTGTTCAAGGGAATTCTCGGATGGAACTGTTGCGGAAGACATAGAAAAATGTTCGCCCAACGCAGTGCTGAGTATACAATTAGAATTATAAAATTACTTCGGGAAAAACCTGAGCCAGTTTTATTGGCTCAGATTTTTCAAAAGAAACAAGGGTGATATGAAAAATCGTTGGTTTGGCAATCAGAGATTGATGAAGAAACCGGGTTTCTTTTCTCGTCGTGCGTAAGTCCCGTTCCTGTTTCCGTCGTCTTCATCCTGCTTCCCCCTATGTCAACCTCGCCTAAATAAAAAAACCCGGTTTCTCCGAAAAATCGTGGGGTGAAAGTCGCGAGATTGACGCATCACCTTTGTTTTTGACCCCGCGTGCGTAAGTCCTTAAAATATTACCTTTGGAGAGATGCAAATTGGGAATCGGTAATTGACGATCGAGGCATTGGGAATTTGACATTTATAATTCTCACCCGCCGCAGCCCACCTGTTCACCTGTTCACCCCCTCAAAAAGCTCCCCATCATGGCACAATCTCGTCTGCGAAAACTAGGTGCTTACCTGCGTCCCCACTGGCGACAAGTCGCGCTGGGTATTCTAGCGCTTTTAATTGTTAATGCGATGGGGGTTTATATCCCGCTGTTAATTCGCAATACCATTGACGAACTGCAAAAACAGTTCGATTTCGATCGGATTTGGTACTATGCGGTGCTAATCTTGGTGCTGGCAACGGTAATGTGGTTGATCCGGGTGGCGTCGCGCCTGTTTTTATTTGGCGTCGGACGGCAGGTGGAATTTGACCTGAAACAAAAGATTTTTCAACACTTGCTAACCCTGGAACCGTCTTATTTTTCCACCAATACTGCGGGAGATTTAATTAACCGCGCTACTAGCGATGTGGATAATATTCGCAGGTTGTTGGGGTTTGCAGTATTGAGTTTGGCGAATACGGTATTTGCCTATGGATTAACGTTGCCAGTGATGCTAACAATTAACTGGTGGTTGAGTTTAGAAGCAATCGCAGTCTACCCGTTAATGTTATTAGTCGTCCAGTTATTCAGCGACAAGCTACGCGCGCAACAACTGTCAGTCCAAGAGGAACTTTCCAACCTCAGCGAGTTGATCCAGGAAGATATGAGCGGCATTGCCTTAATTAAAATATACGCTCAAGAACAAAACGAGCGGCAGGCATTCCGGGAATTAAACGATCGCTTGCTAAAAGCCAATCTCCAACTTGCCAGAACCCGAACGACTTTATTTCCCATGGTAGAAGGCTTGTCTTATATTAGTTTACTGGTTTTGCTGGCAGCTGGAGCGGGAGCGATCGCATCTGGTTCGCTTTCCATCGGTAACTTCGTCGCGCTAATTATATACGTCGATCGCCTAGTTTTCCCCACTGCATTATTAGGTTTCACGATTACTGCTTATCAACGAGGGGAAGTCAGTATCGACCGCATTGAACATATTCTCAGCGTCGAACCCCAAATTGAAGATAAAACCAACAGCATAAGTTTGCCGCTAACTCAAGTCAAAGGCGAGTTAACCGCACGCAATCTTAGCTTTACCTATCCGGGTGCTAAAACCCCGGCGCTGAATAATATCAACTTTACCATTGCACCAGGGGAAACCGTAGCAATTGTAGGCCCAATTGGTTCTGGAAAGTCAACCCTTGCCAATACTTTACCGCGACTATTGAATATTGCCCCAAATCAATTGTTTCTCGATGGTTACGATATTACCCAGATTAAATTAGGGGATTTGCGGAGTGCGATCGCCTACGTCCCCCAAGATAGTTTTCTCTTCAGTACCACGATTAAAAATAACATCCGCTACGGCGATCCTGTAGCCGAACAACCAACAGTTGAATACGCAGCAAAACAAGCCCAAATTCACCCAGAAATTGTCAATTTTCCGCAACAATACAAAACGATTGTAGGAGAACGCGGCATCACTTTATCTGGCGGACAGCGCCAGCGGACTGCCCTCGCTCGTGGCTTATTAATCGATGCTCCGGTGTTAATTTTAGATGATGCCCTTTCCAGCGTCGATAATCAAACGGCTAAGGCAATATTGGATAATCTTTCCACAGGAACTGATCGCAAAACAGTGGTGTTTATTTCCCATCAATTATCGGCGGCGGCGACATGCGATCGCATTTTTGTCATGGATAAAGGCGAGATTGTTCAGACAGGAACTCACGCCGAATTGGTGCAACAACCCGGTTTATACCAATCGCTTTGGAATCAACAAAAGTTAGAGGAATTATTGCGCTAAAACACACCAACCCAGCCAAAATACGACACCCTTAAGGGTGTCGCTATACAAACCAAGGCTGCCTCCGCAGCCTGTAAGAATTCTAGCCTGCTACGCCTTGCTTTGTTTGTGTAGCCACATGCTTTCTTCTTGTGGGCGTTTCAGAAAGTTGGCGAAGGTATTTTTTGAGAAACCGGGTTTCTATATCTTATGCTAAAATAGTTATAGTCTCTCGCCGATGCAATGGAGACAATAGTATGACCTATACAACAACTAAACCGCTAACCTTTGAAGAGTTTCTTAAAGTCTGTCCAGAAGATGGCAGTTATGAACTGGTAAATGGGGAGATTGTCAAAGTGGATTCTACAGGAGCGCATAGAAGTGTTTCGAGATTTATAGTCAGGAGTTTTGACAGAGAAATTGAGCGATTAGGACTCGACTACATAGTTGACAAAGACATAGCCATCAGGACTTACACCAGTGGCGGAAAAGAACAAGGTAGAAGACCAGATGTGAGCGTAATTGAGGGGAGAATTTGGGAAAGATATCTCAACACCTACGCCGGTATTATAGAACCCCTACTTTTAGCCGTTGAGGTTGTATCAACGAATTGGGAAGATGACTACGTTGATAAACTAGATGAATATCAAAGATTGGGCATTTCTGAGTATTGGATTGTAGATTATCTTGCTATTGCTTCTCGTAGTTATCTCGGAAATCCTAAAGTCCCCTCTGTTTTTGTCCATCAGCTAGTCGATGGACAATACCAAGTCAAGAGATACGCAGGCGACGATAGAATTATCTCCCAGATTTTCCCAGAGCTAGAACTAACTGTCGCAATGGTTGTAGCAGCAAGTCAACCCCGCATAGTCTAAGAAACCCGGTTTTTTGGAAAAACCGGGTTTCTGGGCAGGTTTCTGAGTTTGTATAGCGGCAGCATTAATGCTGCCGCTATACAAACGAGAGCCTTAAGGCTGTGCTAGATTAATATCTGGCGATTCTCCATCCCTAAATCCTGCAAAAATCTATTCTTATCAAATCTGTATTGTTCGCCCAAAAAAGATATTATTCTTTCAGTATCATCTTCAGCATTTTGCAAGCAGGTTGAAGCGCCAGGAGAAGGGGTTATATTAAACAAAATATTCTCGCCTAAAATCTTTGCTTCTCCAAGTTCCATGCTTTTAGTCTTAAGATTAACAATTTGAGGTCTAATTCCTCCATATTTTTGGGCAAACTTCAGTTCGCTCAATTTTATTGAAGGCACAATCCTTTTAACTTCTTTAATAAACAATCTCTTGCCAATGAAGGGAATATCATAAATATAATTTTTCACGATATATTTCAAGATAACGGGTTCGGAAAGAATTTTAAAGAAGCTGATAAAAGCATCCAAACTCAGTCCAGCCGTCTTAAAATATGACCAAATAGTCCCATAATGATGCCGCTCTAACATGGGAATAGCTTTTGCAGTCGGACCAAATCTAGTTTGACTTTGATTGTGAACTTCTGGATCTCCATGAATGGCGGCAAAAGGTAGTTTTTTAAGTTGCACGGTATAAACTTTACCGTTTAAAACTCCCGGTGCAAAGTAAAAGCTGCCAGCAACGCTCAGAAGCGCATAATCTTTCCCATAACCTAAAGATTTGGCAAATAATAAACTATGCGCTCCAGCAGTAACAGCAACTACTTTTGCTGCGATAGTTTCTCGAGCAGTTTGAATGTAATATAAGTCTCCTTCCCTTGTAATCCGCTTGACTTTTGTCCCCATCATCAAATCAATATTTTTGTGGGAATTTGCCAGCGCCTGTTGCAAAAATGATTGAGCCAGCTTTTGGTAATCGATTGTATAACCTTCTTCAGTAAAGAGAGCAAGAACTTCTTCATCTGTTTCTCTCTCTTTCAAAACATTGGGTTCTACCGATTCTATTTGGTCTTTATCTATTAATCTCAAATCGGGAAATAGGGATTTAAATTCTCCATATCTGTTTCTGAGTTGGTCTGCTTGTTCTTTGCCGATCGCCAGAACCATTTTATGATACTTGCTGTATATTTCTTGTCTCGCGTCGTTTTGCAAAAGATAATTTTTTACCAAGCTGGCAGCTTTATTAACTTTTTTAGCTTTTTCCAAGGTGTAGTTGGTTTCTATATCGCCAAAATGAAGCGTTTGACTATTGCTGGTTCTGTGGGAGTTAACTAAAGCAACTTCTGGGTTTTTTTCGATCAAAGCAATGCGATTGATGTTAGTGTAATTGCTTAAACTATACAGTAAAGCAGTTCCAGAGACTCCAGCGCCAATGATGGCTACTTCATAAACAGTTTGAGCGACTGGCATAATTCTTCCCCAATATAACTAAACAAAAAAATAGATGCGATTCCTCCGGAAAGCTTTGCTAACGCAAGCTATTTATTTTGCTCAATTCGTTCTACCCAAGCTTCGCTTTGCGAGATTGTTAGAACCATTTTTTTGTATGGTTCATCTTCTAATTCTAAAATTAAATAGTCTTGCTCTGCTGTGACATACCAAAATTCTCTACCATTTCTGGTATAATAAGTTCCGGCTTTGATAACTCCTGGAAGAAAAGTTCCAGGGGCGCGAATTTCCGCCCAATTGCTTTGGGGTTCTTCGGTGCTTACCCGTTTGATATGGTTGAGTGGAATTTCAAAGGTTTTGTTCAGCGTAAATGCCCAAAGTTGCTCGTACCATTCCAAGTCAATCAGCAATTTGTCGCCAACGATACTAAGATTCATCTCGCTCCACCACAACAGGAGTTTCAGGATTTTATTCTAAAATAATATCTAAAAAATTGGCAGCGGGGCGCGCCAGAAAGTTAAATGATGATTAATTTTACACATGGCTGTAACCCGTTGCCAGAAACCCGGTTTCTTTTTCGGAGAAACCGGGAAGCAAGCGCGTCAGTCCTGCCTTTGAATTGAAGCTATCCAAGATTATGCAAAAAATTATTACCGGGAAGCGGTAGTTGTTTAAGATATCGATTAATTCCAGACGCGGCTGCCATACCAGAAACTAAAGCACTTTCTACTAGATTACCACCACACCAATCCCCACAAAAAATTAAAGGCTGCGGTAACTGAGAATCTAAGCAGATTTCCGATAAGGGACTACTGGGAAAAGCATAGCGCCATCGGTGGACTTGGAACCAGTCTGGTGCATCTATCCAGGGAAGTGTTAATTCGGCGGCGGCGCTGGATAATAAATGTTGTCCGATTAAGTTTAAATCTGGTGCTTCTAAGTTAGCGCGGGCGAAATCGGCGCTGCTGTGAAACACCAATACGGTTGCTGGAGAATTGATGCGCTTGCTGCTATCTAAACCTATCCAGAATAAGTCAGAATTAGGGGGAAAAGAGATATCTTTCCAGGTTAAATTGAAAGGCGTTGAATAGCTAGCGATCGCAGTCAAACAAGGGTCAAATTCAACCCCACGCAAGCTATCTAAAAATGTCGCCGGTAAAATTGTTTCGGCTAAAGGTTCGAGTAAGATTAAAGCTTGCGGGGCGGGAATTGCGACAACGACTGATGACGCTGTTAATGTTTCGGTTGTTGCTGCAAAGGTGAGATGCCAAATGTTATCGGTGTTGAGGGTAATTGACTCGACGCGGCGATTTAATTTAACGTTCAAATTAGTGGCGAGAAATTTAGCGATCGCACTCATCCCATCTGGCGCTACATACTGGGAAATTTTGGCTTCTGACTCGTACCAAAGTTGAAGGATATTGCGCGAGAGCAATACCTCAATTAACTCCTCCACCCTCTCACCATTAGCTTCCAGATAGCGCAACCCATGATCCGCGCGAATACCATTTACCCGCCGCGTCGCCGCCCTTCCGCCAACACCACGGGACTTATCTACCACGACGGTATTATATCCAGCTTGATGCAATTGTTGAGCGCAAGTCAAACCAGCAATTCCAGCACCAATTACAGCAACATCAAACATTAATTTTGTAGTCTCCTGCGATTAAATTTGAGGGGTGCAAGAAACCCGGTTTTGCCAAAAAACCGGGTTTCTGGGCGAGGGTAGTGGGTATTGGGTAAGATTGACTACTAACGTAAGTTGCTAGTTATAAACATTGGGCGTTGCTAATTGCTAATTGTTAATTGCTAATTGCTAATTCCGAGAGAGCTTCGTCAGCATTTTTCCTGATCGATCCATTAGCCATTAGCCATTAGCCGCGCGTTTGAGATAACTAGCAACTTGAGTTACTACCTACACACCAGTAACTCTGTCTGTCACCCCAAACCCATTCCATCATTTTCAGATACCAATAATTTACCTTCACCCTCATAAACCCAAACATAACCCTCACCGCCGCCTTTACCAAAATGTCCTAATTTGCGGTAATCTTCTACAATCCCGTTTGTAAATCCTTTGACTAGGTCATAGTCGGCAATTACAACTTCCCCTCTGGTTATTTCAATCACTTTGCCAGGGGCAAGCGTACCCGTTACAACTTTAGCAATTTGACCGGGTAAAGCTTTAATAGCAACCCTCCACCGACCATCAGTAGAACCCATCATTTGTCTGTATTTTAATTTTTTTGCCCCGATTACTACGTTGTCAGAACAAAATTGAAATACTCCGTCATCAAACTCCCATTGCTCCGATTCTGACAGTTCAATTGGCGTATAATTCAGAAAATTGCCTTTTTGTCTAGGTTCGAGGTGGACGGTTCCCGTTCCTTTATAAACTGGGGCGTTATACTCCATCTCTGTGGTCAAGGAAACCCATATATCTCGCAAACGACTATCGGTTTTATAAATGCCGTAATTTATTTTACCGACGCACCTATGCAACGTTCCTTTTTGTAAGATAACCCCCGAATTATTCAGCTTAATTTCTACTTGCTGAATCAAGGGAATATTTTTGGTTGGATGATACAATTGGTTCGTTTCTTTATTGATGCCATTTTGGATATACCAAATATCTGTGGGTGACAAAATCTTGACTTCCTGTTGCATAATTATTTTCAAATCTTTTCTCGTATAAGCTAATTGATTTTGGCATCCTTGTCAAGGTTAGGCTCATAATCCCGGTTGGTTTGGGATGATTTTAACAAATTTTCCAGCATCTTTTCTCCTGCGGGCGGCTGCTCGGTATCGAGCTAAAAACCTCCGTTATCCGCCGATTTGTCTAATACTTTTGCCTAGGCATCAGCGCTATTTTTTCCTGAATCATCAGCTGTTAATCGATAGATTTCAAGAACCATAACTCTGGGTTGCTGTGCTTTAATATTTCCCAGCAATTGTGTTATTTGGGTGTCAGACATAGCCATCGCCCCAACTGGCGGATATGTCTTCAATGATATCCACAGTATAATTACTCAGATAACGGCAAAGCAAGTTGGTTGAATATACCTTTTATAGGGGCGGGTTTATCCAGATTTATGCTTCGCCAGCACAATATCTATACACCCGCCCCTACTGTATTCCATCTTGTAACAAACCGCTATAAAGTCACGTCTCCCTGTATGGTATAATTTCGTAAGATATACCCTGGGATAGAAAATATTTCAATCCAGATGTGTTAGTTGACAAAGATTTTTGTCACTAATACTCTGTAAATCAAACCCTGGGAGGATTCTGCTCTCAACTTTAACTCACAGCAAAGGAAAATGCTTGAAGTAACCAAGCATAAAACTTTTGTTGCCAGTTTATTGGTTGCTATATGGAGACACAAATGATTGCTATCTTCGCCTTTCAACCTATTCTGCTAGGATTCTTACTGGTCCCTTCAGCGGAAGTTGTCAGTTTCTTCATTACTTTAGTCATCGCTGCATTGGTAGCAATAATGCTAGACCTAGTGATCTTCGCATTGCTGCGAAGCGTATTTCGCCAGATGGAAAGCGATGCAGCCCTAGTCAGTCTAAACGTTTCGCGGCTTCCAGTTCTAGCGATTTTCTTAATGTTGAGCCTAAAATTTTCATTTAACGAATTAAATACGGGACCAATCATTGATGGAATTCAGAAAGTATTAGACGCCTTGCTGGTTTTGGCTGTTACTCACTGGATTGCCCAACTATTTACTCAAGTCGTTATCTCCTACTTGAAAGAGAAAGCCAGGAAAACAGAAGCGGTTTGGGACGATGTATTGGTACCAATTTTAGAACGAGCTATCCCGTTTTTAACTTACCTGATAGGGGTATCGATTTTCTTACAAACCCTGGGAGTAAATTTAACCGGAATTGGGTTAGCAGTTGGCAGCATTAGCGTTGTAATTGGTTTATCGGTACAGAAGATTTTAAGCGACTTTTTCGGCGGATTGGTCTTATTGGTCGATACTCCATTTAAATTCGGAGATGTCATTTCCTTAAACGGGTCAATGGCTGTGATTAAAAATGTCGGCATCCGAGTGACAAAATTGTACCTAATCGATACCCATTGCGAGGTTTATACACCCAATTCCTCTTTTGGCGGTCAAGACATCATTAATCTCAGCCGTCCTACCCCTCACTATGCTTATTCAATTAATATCGGAGTCAGAGTTGATGCAGATCCTATAACAGCAACCACAATCTTGAGAGAAATTGTTCTCGGACATCCAGACATCTTGGGTAATATAGATGAAAAGCTGTTATACATCGACAAATATTATGAATGGAATGAAGCTCAACCGAGAAATATCTCAAAGCAAGAAGTCGCAAGCCAGCGGATTTTAGCCGAAAAAGATGTCAACAACCAACTCCAAAAAATTGAAGAAGCGTTTGAGAATATGATTGGTAAGATTAAGATTTTAGAAAAAGGAGGATTAGAATCAGAGGAAATCAGAAGAATTCAAACAAATTACCTAGAAATTTTGAAGTTGGTTGGGTTGCGTGCGAGCGCAGAACGCAAGGGGAGAAAACAGCGAACAAGAGTTGATGAAGAAAAGGAACCAGCCTTGAAAGATAGCCTGATAGGCTTAATCAGAAATTGGTATCAAATTTGGTTAAAAGACCCCGATCTCGTGTTGGAAGACCAGACGATATTACCCGAAGAATGGGAACAAAAGATTGAAATACTTAAGACCAAAATGAACAAACTATATCAGATAATATCCAACCCTGGTGGGCAGGAAACCAGGTTGGATGATTATACGAGTAAGTTTGTGGAGTGGATGAACGAAAACTTCAAAGAGTCCCAAACCATCTGGAAAGATCCAAAAATTCGCCTGAACAATATTGCAGGATCTGAGATGCAATTTACCGTCAAGTTCTACGTTGACAATATCAGGTTAGAACACTGGGAGCGGGGCTACCGCGTCAATAATGAAGTGCGTAGAGAGATGGTGCGGCGGTTAAGACAAGCTTACATTTACAATAGCTAAAAACCAACTTCTGGCATCATACTTCTGTGCCTCTATCTTGGGAGACAAATTTCTCCCGCAACTCGTTCCTTTGCTCGGCAAAAGAACGAGTTTATTTTTTGGGATCACCACTAATCTCCGGGAGTGTTTCATCCCCCGCGATTTATCCGGGGGATGAAACACTTTGCTATGGGAATTTATTCGCTGTCAGCCAAAGAACGAATGAACTCTCGAATAACGTCTGATTTAGACCTCCTGTTTTTTTTCAATAACGTTCAAGCTTTTCATACTCTGACTGACTAACTCGAATATGCAACTGTTCTCTTGACATTTTGCCTACAAAATCGGTACATTGATTAGATGCTGAAATAGCGAAAGGCACGCTCGGTTGCTACGCAGAAAAGGTCTCGCAGTCAGCAAGTATCGGAGATAGATACGCAAACCGTAGCCATGGGGCTGTCCGGGGTATCTCGGTTATGGAAGCAACATCAAGTAGTTGGTGTCTCGTCATGCCAGCCTGGAGGTTCAAGGGGCTAGTATGCTTGGGAAGAACTTCTCCAACATCGCTAGTTTCTTAGGGCTACTGAAAATCTCTGCTCTGGAGCCATTGCGAATGCCCCCGTGCTTCAGCAGGGGGTAAGCTTACTCCCTCACCATAGCAGTAGAATAAAGAACAGCAAGAATCTGGGGTCTTGGAGGATTTGACTTTGGATGAGTTAAGAGCAGTGCTGGAGTTGGCAACAGAAGAAGAATTGCAGCAGCTGACCGCTATTCTGTTCTGTCGCCGGTTCAATCCCCTAGACTACGTTGGCACACCCGAACCGATAGAAGTGCAAAGCCAGGATCGCCAAGCGTGGTTAGATACGATCGAACAGCGCTTTCGGTTCTTGGCTGCCGATGGGTTAACGGTATTGCAAGGGCGCACCCATCAGGTAACTTATCGGCAAACGTTGATTCAAGTCTGTCGCTATCTGAAAATTCCATACTCCCACAAGCTTTCCACCACCGATATCGAAGCAGAGATATTTCTCAACCTGCTGAAACGGGCATCGAAACAATTACCCCCATCGGAGCAAAATGAGTTGAAGCAGCGAATTGTACAAAGTCTCTCCGAGTCCAAGCTTTCTCAACCCCTGCCCCTGTCCGTACAGCGCGATCCCTTGGGTTGGTTGCTTAAAGGTGGTAGCGCCTTGGCAGTCACTTCCGTAATCCAACCAATGCTGCTTAAACAAATTGCCCGTCAGTTTGCCATCCACTTTGCTACCTATCAACTCGCTAAGGAAGCCGTTGTTTCTGGCAGTACGGCAGTAGCAACCAAGGTACAAAGCTATATGCTAGTCAAAAGCGCTCAACAGGGAATGGCTGTGAGTGCGGCGCGATACAGTGCTGTCCGGGGTGTATTCTCCTTTTTAGGGCCGATGCTGTGGGCTTGGTTTTTTGCCGACCTCGGTTGGCGCGCCATTTCTACCAACTATGCCCGCATTATCCCCACCATCTTTGCCCTGGCTCAAATTCGCCTCACCCGTTCAGACGAATACTGCTGGGAACCCGCATAAAATTTTAGATTGGGTAATCGGTAATCGGTAATCGGTAATGGGAAAATTCAATTACCAATGACCAATTACCAATGACCAATTACCATCCAAAATCCCAAATTCAAAATCTTTGCTGGAATTTCGCTCAAATTGGGCTGCTATTATTCCCCATCATGCCCGCTTTGGCAGCATTGCCACTCGTCGCGGTTATTCTGCTGACTCTTGGGCAGCAATTCAATACAATTATTCGACGCCCCCTTAACTGGGGAATCGCCATTTTCAGCTTGGGGTTAGTTATTACATCAACCCTTGCTTTTAAGCCATCAGAAGCTTTCTTGGGATTGGGTAATTTTCTGCCATTTTTCCTGCTATTTGTCGCATTTAGCGAACTGATACAAACACCTTTTCAACTGCGGCGAATTGCTTGGATTTTGGTTATACCTTCCGTGCCGATAGTCATTCTTGGTTTAGGACAGTTATTTTTAAATTGGTCTGTATCCGGGTCATTAGCCAATATTTTAGGGTCGGCGATCGCTCCCAATGGTAACCCCCCAGGTAGAATGGCGTCCGTCTTCATGTACGCCAATATTTTCGCCGCCTATCTCACCATCACTTTCATTCTGGCACTGGGACTGTTAATTGAAAATTTGGGAATTGGTAATCGGTCATCGGTAATAGGTAATGGTAAAGAAAATTACCAATTACCAATTACCAATTACCGATGTTTATTTTTAAGTATTGCAGTTGTGGGGAATGCGATCGCTCTCATCCTCACCAACTCCCGCAACGGTTGGGGGATTGCTGCTTTGGCTATTCTCGCCTTCGCGCTTTACCTGGGTTGGCGTTGGTTGGTGACCGTAGTAGCAGGAATTACCAGCACTATCCTCTGGTCTGCCTTTGGCCCCGACCCCATACGGCAATGGTTGCGAGCAATTGTACCCGCTTTCTTTTGGGCAAGACTCACCGACGATATGTTTCCCAATAGACCAGTAGCACTGATGCGCGTCACTCAGTGGCAGTTTGTGGCTTCGATGATTCAGCAGCGCCCCTGGACGGGATGGGGATTGCGTAATTTTACCCCGCTTTACGAAGAAAAAATGCATCTATGGCTCGGTCATCCCCACAATTTGTTTTTAATGCTAACCGCTGAAACAGGAATTCCCGCAACAATTCTATTTTGTAGTTTGGTAGGTTGGGTTATCGCTAAAGGCGTCTTGTTACTAAATAATTTTTCTGGGCAAGAAACAGGTAAATTAATATTTTTTACTTATTTAGTTGCGTTTGGGGGCTGTATTTTGTTTAATACAGTCGATGTGACTTTATTTGATTTTCGCGTGAATACATTTGGATGGTTACTGTTAGCAGCTATTGGCGGCGTTGTCAATTGTATTCAGGTGAAGATTGGCGATGCAAGTGTGAGAAAGCGTTAAGACTCTGTTAGATAATTTACCCTTTCAAAAAACCAATGTTTCCAGCATCTAACAATTTACAAACTAACTGTCCTTTTTCAACCAAAACTTTTGAAATTCTTACTCAAGTCAATCATTCGAGCGCTTTCTACCGAAATAGCTTGCTGCGAAACGAGTATCGAAAACACGTTTCGGAGCCATTTTTGAGCCTTCTTAAACCTGTGGTTAGACAAGTAGCTCAAATCGCCGAGTCCCAATCGCTCAAAATGAGATCTTTCTGTCCGTATTATCTGAGTATAGAAGGTTGGAAAGACAGGGAAATTAATCATTGCTTTAACGAAAAAGACAATCTAATGGGATGTTCGCTTAGGTTTCACTTTATGAATTTAAATGATTATCTACAAGGTAAGCGCTGGTCTGGTTGGGATTCTGATTATCCAGACCTATTTGTATCTATCTATTCTGAAGTATTTGTTATTGGTTTAGACGGATTATCAAAAAATGTTATGCTCAAAAATATTCAAGATAATCAAGAAAAAATCTTGCCGATAATGGAGCAATTCGATGATAACAATATGGTTTATGGCTATTGGGATGAAATTTGCAATTCCAATTGGACATTGAAGGATTGGCTGAAGAATCTTAAACAAGCAGGTGGTTATGCTGCCGTACATCTCAAATCGAAGGATATTCTGGATATTAATGCTGAAAATTTGAGAGATCTGATAGTAAACAAGTTAAAGCAACTTTTTATTTTAATATTACTATCCACTGAAAGCGAGCCGATTCTAGCCATCAAAAAATACATGGTTTCGGAAAATTTAAAAAACAATTCAATGAAAGTCCAAAAAAGTAATTATTTAGACCTAATCAATTTAGACTTTAACTTTGAAGATGATTATGTAAATGAAGGCCAAAAATCAACAAACAAAATTAACCATACTGTTGAGCAAAACCTTGACTATCTTGCTCTCGCCCAAGAGTATCTTGATGCTGAAAAATACTTCAGCCCAAAAAGTATCAAAGAAGCTAAAGAGCGAATTACTGTATCTATTGCTCGGCGGCAAGGACAATCTAAGTTCCGTCAAAGGTTGCTTGAAGCTTACAGCTATCGGTGTGCCATAACTGGTTGCGATGCCCAAGAAGCCCTAGAAGCTGCCCACATTATCCCCTATATTGAAACTGAAAATAATCACCCCTCAAATGGCATATTACTTCGGGCAGATTTACATACGCTCTTTGACCTCAACCTGATTACAATTGACCCAGAGATGATGAGGATACACCTGGCTCCTGATTTACGCCATACAAGCTATCGCGATCTTCATGAGAAACCTCTGCAACTGCCCAAAAACAAAGCTTATTTCCCTAAAAAAGAGGCACTTAAATGGCGGTGTTACCATTGTGGGTGGTATAGATAATTTTGCGACAGTTCTATACCTTAACTTTTCACGTCCAGTCTCACAATGCAGTTCCACACCCCGGAGTTGGGAGTAGGAAAAAATACTACCACCGACTCCCGAATCCCCATCTTCACCAAGATGTCGTGAAAAGTCAGTTCTATACAGATGCGCTCGACTTGTCAACAGTATCGATTGTGACATAAGTTACCGTTAAAACCAGTTTTGCTCCTTAACCATTTTGTCGCTATGTCAGCCCTTGACCCCAGTTAAAATAATTGAAAACCCGTCACAACTCGTTAAAGGGAAGCGTCGGTGACAAGCAACAGGGCCAACCAAAACAGCGAAAATTCGACAAGATCAGCCAAAATACCTTTCGCTTATAGTTATTACGCCCTTTTAGGGCTGCATCCTTCCGCATCGGCGATAGATATTCGGCGAGCGTATCGGGAATTGAGCAAGCAGTATCATCCGGATACCACTGACTTGCCAAGTGCGATCGCTACCCCCAAATTCCAGCAACTCAACGAAGCCTACGCCACCCTCAGCAACCCAGAACGACGGCTAGCCTACGATACTAAAATCGGGTATTCCCGCATCAGCGTAATTCAAGCCCCGCCACACTTTAACAATCCCTCCCAAAAGGTATATACCTCGTCTTCGGCTTACTTAGACCCCACGGATCGACCCTTCTCAGCGGGAGAAATTTTCGCCCTGTTTATTCTAGTGCTAACTTTTGTAGGATGTTTATTGTTAGCTGTTGCCGTTGGATTAACACGTGAGGATGTCGGCTTTGAACCTCTGGCGACAAATTCAGCATCGCAAGAGCAACAGATATACACTAAGAAAAACGAAAAGGTATCTAATTTTGATTTCAAACATTGATATGATTCTTCCTCCTTCCGATACCCCGCTTTATAACCATCCCCTCCCGGCAATTGAACAGTGGCTCAAACAGCGGGGATGTCAACAAGATCGCAGAGAACTGCATTGTTGGACAGTCGAGCAACGCGACTGGAAAGCCGAGTTATGGCTAGATATCGATCAGCTCACAGTCCGCTATCTAAAAGCAGGCGAGAACGGTCAAGACGTACAACGCTCGTTTAAATACTCCCTCAGCAGACAGGATGTAGAAGCAGCCGTTTTCGCTGGCCCATAAGAGAATTTGAGATTTGAGATTTTAGATTTTAGATTTACAAGCAAAAAATCTGAAATCTCAAATCTGCAATCTAAAATTATCGGACTTTCCCAAATCGGCGATCGCGCTGCTGATAAGCACATAAAGCGCGGTGAAACTCGGCGCGGTCAAAATCGGGCCAAAGCGTTTCGGTAATATATAATTCGGCATAAGCCATTTGCCAAAGCAGAAAATTGCTAATCCGCATTTCTCCGCTGGTGCGGATCAGCAAATCTGGGTCGCAAATGCCTGATGTATAAAGATGGCGCTCAAATAAAGCCGCGTCGATTTGATCCGGTTGTAACAAACCTTGTTGGACTTGAGAAGCGATCGCTCTACAAGCTTCTACAATCTCTTGGCGTCCGCCGTAATTCGTCGCCACCGTAAATGTAACCGCTTGATTGTGCTGAGTTTGAGCCATCGAGCCTTCAATTTCAGCTTGCAGACTGCGGGGCAAAGCTGACAAATTCCCCACAAACCGGATGCGAACCTCCTCTTCCATCATCTCCCGCAATTCTTGCCGCAGTACGCGCTCAAACAGCGTCATCAAAAAATCCACTTCCTCTAATGGGCGTCCCCAGTTTTCCGTCGAAAAAGCGTAGGCAGTCAGCGCTTCAATTCCCCAATCTTTACAGCAGCGTAAAAGTTCCTTAAGCGCATCAACCCCGCGCTTATGACCCATAATGCGGGGCAATCCTTGCCGCTTTGCCCACCGACCATTCCCATCCATAATGACCGCCACATGTCTGGGCAGTCGTTCTCTATCCAGGTCAGCAGGCAACTCTTGTAAAATAATTTGCTTTGCAGTCATTTTCTTTCCCGTGAAGCCGATGATGGACGACGGAGTAAACGCGAAACCAATGCTAACCCCTTGGACTCGATCTGGCGACCCCAACTGCGTAAAGCCGGGGAAACATCCCGCTCTACCGATGGAGAGAATCTCGCCTCCAGCAGTTCCTTCAGTTTACTGCTGGTCAAGGGTCGATTTAGGATTCCCCTTTCCGCTAAGGAAATAGATCCTGTTTCTTCAGATACAACCACACACAAGCAATTTTCGACTCGCTCAGTAATTCCCATAGCAGCTCGATGGCGCGTTCCCAATTGTCGCGACGCCGTGCGTTCCGACAGCGGCAAAATCACCCCAGCAGCCACAATACGCGACCCCCGAATCAACACAGCCCCATCATGCAATAGAGTAGTCGGCTGGAAAATAGTCTGCAATAGTTCCTTAGAAACTTCTGCATTCAGTTTTACCCCAGGTACGGAAAAATCTCGCTCATCAATCGGACTGCTTGTTTCCATAATTAGTAAAGCACCGATGCGCTTTTGGGACAGATCTTTGACTGCAACCACAATTTCATCGATCACGCTGTCGGGCTTCAAGACGGCTAAACCGGACTGTTGAAACAGCTGCCGAATTTCGCCCCGACCTAATTGTTCCAGAAAGCGGCGAAATTCGGACTGGAAGATCACAGCCATCGCTACGGCAGATCCGACGACCAACTTTTCCAGCACAAAACTCAACAGTTTTAGTTCTAAACTATTGCTTACAACCGTCGCCAGCATCAGGACAATAAATCCTCGCACCACCCAAAGCGTGCGACGCTCGCTAATAATCACCAACACCATATAAGTGAGCGCCAGCACCAAACCGACATCGAGCAACGACTTAGCCCAGCTGCCAAAATCAAGCAAGGACTTAGTCCAGTCGTAGTTGGTCAGCCATTGCCTTAACGCATCTGCCATCGCATCTGGAATAAACTACCCTACCCAAACTCTAGCTTGGGGCGAGTCTCTCATATCAAGCTCGGTTAATTCGATATTTTTGTTTCGGCTGAGGGCTAGGGATTAGGGAAGGGCGTCTAATCTTGGGTTTCACCAATTAAGAACGTTCATTACGCCGATTCGGTTGCTATATTTCTGCAATTTCTGTTGTTGGCGAGCGCTCAGCTAGTCTCACCAGATACTATATCTGCTTGGTAGAGGCGCGTTGGTGAACTGCGCCCCTACTGCTACTCGATCCTCAATCTACAGGCGCTTCGTCTAGTCGCAGGCGTTCGGGTAAGCGATCGCTGCGAGTAATATCCTTATAACTTTCCCGCTGCAATATAATATTCGCTTCTCCATCTTTCACCAACACCGCCGCCGGACGCGGGACGCGATTGTAATTGGAAGCCATGCTGTAATTGTAGGCTCCCGTTGCCATCACTACGAGAATGTCTCCCGTTTCCGTTTTCGGCAATAAGGCATCTTTAATTAAAACGTCTCCCGATTCGCAATGTTTGCCAGCGATCGTTACCGTTTCCGTCAGGGGATCGGACATCCGATTTGCTACTACACATCGGTACACCGATTGATACGTAATCGGACGCGGATTGTCAGACATACCTCCATCCACAGCCAGATACGTCCTGATCCCCGGTACTTCTTTGCGACTGCCCAAAGTATAAGCGGTAACGCAGGCAGGGCCAATTAAAGACCGTCCCGGTTCGCACATCAGTTTAGGTAAGCGTACTTGCTGGGTTTCGCAAGCTGCCTTGAGCGCGAGGCTGACTGTTTTCACCCATTCGTCAATGCTGGGGGGATCGTCGGCTTCTGTATAGCAAATACCTAAGCCTCCGCCAATATTTATACATTCCACCGGCCAACCCATTGCCGCCGCTTTCTTAAACCACTGCACCATTACCTCTGGCAGATCCCGATGGGCTTGCAATTCAAAAATTTGAGAGCCGATGTGGGCGTGCAGTCCTATGCAAGAAAGCGTTGGTTGCTGGCTGACAAATGCTAGCACCTCTTCCATTTGATCTGGATCGAAGCCGAATTTATTATCTAAGTGTCCCGTGCGAATATATTCGTGCGTGTGACAATCTATACCTGGTGTTACCCGCAACATGATGCGAGTTTTGGATTCTGAGTTAGGGAGTTGGCTAAGTGCAGCGAGGGTTTTCAGTTCCAGCCAATTATCGACCATAATCGTGGAGCCGATAGCGATCGCCAGCTGGAGTTCGTCGCGAGATTTATTGTTACCGTGGAAATAGAGTTTTTCACCAGGAACCCCGGCAACGCTGGCGGTGTAGAGTTCGCCTCCCGATACGACATCGATGGCTAAACCTTCAGCAGCGGCGATGGCGCAAACCGCCATACAATTCCAAGCCTTGGAGGCATAAACGACCTCAAACTCACCCCCGTAGTAGCGTTTAAAGCCATCTTGGTACTGACGGCAAGCAGTTCGCAGCGTTTCTTCATCCAGAATGTAAAGTGGGGAGCCGAATTGCTCAACCAACGTTGTCACGTCACAGCCACCAATTTCTAAGCAATCTCGGCTATTGACCTTGGCTGTCAGGGGTAAAAGTTCTTGGTTGGGAGAAACAATTTCTGGCGTCCTAGCGTTACTCCGCAAATACTGACTGCCAGAATTGCGAACCTCTGGAGCTTGAATCGATACCATGATGCGGTGATAGTCCTTGCTTAAGTCAGGGGCGTGATTTTATTCCCTTTCCAGTTTACATTTGTTTGACATACTCTCCCGTCAAGCTGACGCTGTGACGGGAGATTCTTGAAGGATTCTCACCCTTGCAGGCTGTGTCAAACAGACCCTATCCAGTCGCCCGAAATCGAGTTCCCGGTTACTTTTTCGCAAAATATTAGCCGCGCCGTTACAGTCAGCGTTAATCAAATGACCGCCCCTTGTCCTATACAATCCCCGCTTGACCCGCTTGCCGCTAAATTTAGCGGTGACGGGATTATCGGCATTGTAAACGGGCAGAGCGTCACCATCGAGAAAACTCGCCAAAGACGTGTAACTCTCTTCCTGTTCGATAAACTCGATTCCCGTCCGCTCACAGAGGCTTTTCAGCTTGTCCTTCAGGGTAAAAATCGGGAGATCAGTGAAATTCTGATTGTTGCGAGTACCCATGTTTACCGATTGTTTAAGGGTCGGGTTGTACCCCGCGACGATTTTCCCGATCTGATTTTGAACGCAGAAGTTAACAATATAGCGCGCGGTTTTATTCAGGTAGTCTCTAACCTGATTCGAGCGGCGGTAGGAAAGCCACGCCTCCTGTCTCGTGATGCCTTTTATCCCCTGCTTATCCTTGTGGTATCTCAGGTGAGCTATCCGTTTATTAAACCATTGGTTAATCGATTTGAGCGGTTTTCCGTCAATCAAAAAAGCATCTCCCGTGGTACTAACGACGGCGCAAAGGTTATCGAGTCCGAAGTCAATTCCTATCGCTCGTGTCGGTTGCGTTTTTACCAACACATCTTCATTCACCTCGTAAACGAACGTGCAATCGAAAAATCGCCCGCTCTGTTTCGGCAGTACGCGGATTTCCTTAATCCGTTTATCCCGAATCCTTTCGGTAACCGTAACGTGGACAGAACCGCGCTCTCTTCTAAACTGTCGGGACGTGGGTATCAGAAATCGCCATCCGTCTTTAGCGAAATCTTGTCTCGCTCGGATCGGGATAATCAGAGGAAAGAATCCATCCTTTTTCAAGTATTTAGGAAGTTCTACTCTCTGCTGATAGATCCCCTGTTTTCTCGTTTCCAACAGTTTAAAAAATCCCTTGAAAGCTCTATCGACGTACTTCAAGGTCTGTTGACCGCAATCGGTAGCGAGAAGCTTGTAGTTCTCGTTTTCTTTGACGAGATGATACGCGGACTCGTAACTCAAGTATTTCCGCTCTTGAAAGAAATACTGTCTCACCGTGTAAAGCCCCACGTTAAAGAGGTTTTTCGACAGGTGACAGAGTTCTTTCAAGATCCCGCTCTCCGTATCGGACAACTTGAGTCTTACCGTTTGAGTCAACAGCATAGAGAGTTTCCGCTATATATCTACTATTCTAGCGGGAGCTACACTACCTGTAAACCTGATTCGGAGGGCGGCGTTTCCTCTCCCGTTAAGCCTGACGGCTTTAACGGGAGTCCCCACGCCGCAATTTAGATGGGTCTGACTCCCTTAGAACTCAAACCGATAACAGCCGAACTGCTACCGGCTGTCGTAGAACTAGATAGGCTTTGTTTTAACGGACTTTGGACTACTGAAGCATACCAAAGAGAGTTAGAGGGCCCCAACAGCGATTTATTGGTATTGTCGATTCCAGAAGCCGATAATAATCTTCCTATTTTGGCAGTAGGTTGTCAGTGGGCAATTGTGGATGAAGCTCACATTACGATGGTGGCGGTGCATCCCAACTACCGAGGACAAGGTTTGGGTCAGGCATTGCTCTTTGGTCTGCTAAAATCGGCAAGGACGCGCGGGATGGAGCGAGCCACCCTGGAAGTCCGGGAATCTAATACTACAGCACTGTCGCTCTACCAGAAGTTTGGCTTCCAGACGGCTGGACGACGGCGACGCTACTACGAAGAAAATAATGAAGATGCTTTAATTTTATGGCGCAGCGGGCTGGGATATCCTCAGTTTGAGCAAACCTTGGCCTCCTGGTACGGGGAAATAAGTTCGCGCCTTGCCTCCTTTGGATGGAATTTATATTGACCAAACCGCTTGACGGTGAGGTCACTCTGTACCGACAATCTCCACTTGGTGGAAAATTAGCAGCGAGCGCAACTCCCAAGGCCAGCGAATAAATCCTCGCCTCTAGGAGTGTCGATGTTGTGCGTCCACTTACCCGCTCTCAGTAAAAACCGATCTATGCCCTATGGGGGAATCAGTACAGCCGTCTATCGCTTGTGGACGATAGGTGGCGAAATTCCCTATGCTAAAATCAAGCTTACCGGCACTGAGCAGGTGATGGAACGCCATGTTTGAAAGGTTTACAGAAAAAGCCATTAAAGTGATCATGTTGGCCCAGGAAGAAGCTCGTCGCCTGGGACACAACTTCGTAGGCACAGAACAGATCTTATTGGGTCTGATTGGAGAAGGGACCGGCGTCGCCGCCAAAGTGCTGAAATCTATGGGCGTAAACCTCAAAGACGCCCGGATTGAAGTAGAAAAAATCATAGGTCGGGGTTCGGGGTTCGTAGCGGTTGAAATTCCTTTTACCCCACGCGCCAAAAGAGTTCTGGAGCTGTCCTTGGAAGAAGCTCGCCAACTAGGTCATAACTACATTGGCACAGAACACCTGCTTTTGGGCCTGATCAGGGAAGGGGAAGGCGTCGCAGCAAGAGTCCTGGAAAACCTGGGGGTAGACCTGTCAAAGGTACGAACCCAGGTGATTCGCATGTTGGGCGAAACCGCAGAAGTAACAACGGGCGCTCAATCTGGACGCACTAAGACGCCAACTTTAGACGAATTTGGCTCGAACTTGACCCAAATGGCGACGGAAGGCAAGCTGGATCCCGTCGTGGGACGCCAGAAAGAAATCGAACGGGTAATTCAAATTTTGGGTCGTCGTACCAAGAACAACCCGGTGTTAATTGGGGAACCAGGGGTCGGAAAAACCGCGATCGCAGAAGGGTTAGCCCAACGCATCGCCAATAACGACGTTCCAGACATCCTGGAAGACAAGCGGGTCGTTACTCTCGATATTGGATTGCTCGTAGCGGGTACTAAATATCGGGGTGAATTTGAAGAAAGGTTGAAAAAAATTATGGACGAAATCCGCAGCGCGGGGAATGTCATCCTCGTGATCGATGAAGTCCATACCCTGATCGGCGCAGGGGCAGCAGAGGGTGCAATCGACGCAGCGAATATTCTAAAACCAGCCTTAGCGCGCGGTGAACTCCAGTGCATCGGCGCCACAACGTTAGATGAGTATCGCAAGCATATCGAACGGGACGCAGCACTAGAACGGCGATTCCAACCCGTGATGGTGGGCGAACCCAGTGTAGAAGAAACAATCGAAATATTGTATGGGTTGCGCGATCGCTACGAGCAACACCACAAGCTGAAAATCTCCGATGAGGCGCTACTTGCAGCCGCGAAGTTATCAGATCGGTATATTAGCGATCGGTATTTGCCCGATAAAGCTATCGACTTGATCGACGAAGCAGGATCGCGGGTACGTCTGATTAACTCCCAACTGCCCCCAGCAGCGAAGGAACTCGATAAGGAACTGAGGGCGGTACTTAAGGAAAAAGACGACGCGGTTAGATCCCAAGACTTCGACCGTGCGGGAGAATTGCGCGATCGGGAAATGGAAATCAAAGCCCAAATTCGGGCAATTTCCGCCACTAAAAAATCCGAAGGAACCGATCGCGATGTTTCTCCCGTTGTCACCGAAGAAGACATCGCCCACATCGTCGCCTCCTGGACGGGTATCCCGGTAAACAAACTCACCGAATCCGAATCCGAAAAGCTGCTGCACATGGAAGATACCCTGCACCAGCGCTTAATCGGTCAGGACGATGCGGTAACCGCCGTTTCTCGCGCCATCCGTCGCGCCAGGGTGGGTCTGAAGAACCCCAACCGACCGATTGCCAGCTTTATCTTCTCAGGTCCCACCGGGGTTGGGAAGACCGAATTGGCGAAGTCTTTGGCATCCTACTTCTTCGGGTCAGAAGAGGCGATGATTCGCCTGGATATGTCCGAATATATGGAACGCCATACGGTTTCCAAACTCATCGGTTCGCCTCCAGGTTACGTAGGATACAACGAAGGCGGTCAGCTGACCGAAGCAGTGCGCCGTCGTCCCTACACCGTGGTGCTATTCGACGAAATCGAAAAAGCCCACCCCGATGTATTCAACATGCTGTTGCAAATCCTGGAAGACGGTCGCCTCACCGATGCTAAAGGTCGCACGGTAGACTTCAAGAATACCCTGCTGATCATGACTTCTAACATCGGTTCCAAGGTGATTGAAAAAGGCGGCGGCGGTTTGGGCTTCGATTTTGCCGAAAATCAAAACGATGCTCAATACAACCGCATCAAGTCCCTGGTGAACGAAGAACTGAAGCAATACTTCCGTCCAGAGTTCCTCAACCGTCTCGATGAAATCATCGTCTTCCGCCAACTCAACCGCGACGAGGTGAAAGAAATCGCCGATATCATGCTCAAAGAGGTGTTTGGTCGCCTGAAAGAGCAGGGAATTACCCTGGAAGTCACCGAACGGTTCAAAGACCGCCTGGTGACCGAAGGCTACAACCCCAGCTACGGCGCGCGTCCCTTACGTCGTGCAATTATGCGCCTGTTGGAAGACTCCCTAGCAGAAGAAATCCTGTCGGGTAGCGTCAAGAACGGCGATATCGCAGTTGTAGATGTGGATGAAGAAGGTAAAGTCAAGGTCGTTCAAGGCGAAAAGCGCGTCCTTGCGCCTGGTGCTGCTGAATAACCCAACTTTTAAATAACGCAAAAACGCTCGAATTAAACTTCGAGCGTTTTTTTATTAACTTAAGTTGGTAGATAAAACCGATCCCCCCAAACCCCCCTTCCCAAGGGGGGCTTTTACCGACTTAGAAACCGGGTTTCAAGCTGGGATCTGTGGTTCCAAAGCGACGATTTTTCATAGAAACTTTGGTGTTTGCGTAAGTCCTGAAATAGCTAATCGCTAATAGCTAGTGGTAGTTTCCAACTTTACCATTAGCCATTAGCTATTACAGCGGATTGCAAGCGAGTGAGGGAAAGCCTTATGGCGACAGCGGTGTGCCCCGCACACCGCTGTCGAAGGTGTACCTCATGCGCCTGCAATCCGCTATAGAGATATTAAAAGATAGCATTTATCTTGTCGTTCTTAAAAGTTCGCGGGATTCTTGTTTAACACGACCTTCGCTCGCTGCTTGTTGCAATGATACGAAAGCATTCAGGTCTTCCATATCGTACTTGCTGCTTAAAAGCAACCGCAGTTGATTTTCGGCTTCAATGCTCAGATAACCCGTATTGAGAACTTGTTGAACAACCTCGCGAATGAGAATCATAATAGACACCCCCTCATTAATTGAGGGATTTCGATTGTAATGTGATGTTTCAAGCTGCTCAGTCATAGGAGTGCTGCGAGGCAGAAAATGTTCCTGAAGCAGCGATCGCATTCTTTCTCTTTAGCAGCTGTATTGTATGTTTCATAGATCCACATCAGAAACCCGGTTTTTCCAAAAAAACCGGGTTTCTTTTGCAGCAACCTAAGTAGTTCGCTGCACATCGACTTCAGGAGGGATAGTCGGTTGCGTCGGTTGCTGCGGTGTCGGTGACTGAAACACAACCGTTGTCAAAAGCGTTACCAGTACCGAACCCACCGAACTTAGCAACCGGCGCTGCATTTCCTCGGATAAACCAGAAATCTTGAGATGCATTTCATGGTCTGGGGAAAGCTTAACCGAAATTTTGATCGGGAATTCATCAGAGCGATCGCTATTCACTTTTTTGTTTCGCTGTGACATATTGGTTATCAACCTCTCTAGCCTGTATATTTACAAGGTTAGAAGGAGCGAAAGTTGACACTGCTGATCATCCGTGCGGATAATCCCCAACTTTGCTCGAAATTACAAAAAAGGCGAAAATCTTTTCCCAGACAGGTTTTCTGCTACATCCATCTTGAAGTCTAACGACTGTGGATTATCAGCAACTCGGAGTCAAGCGTGTCCTCACCTCAATTCTCTAACCATCACTGTAAACTTACTAATACAGGTAACAAGAAATTCCTGAATGCGCTGTCAGATCAATATTTGAGCAATCTTTCTAACGTTCAGTTAGGACGAACTTTGGGGTGCGATCGCAGTCTTATACCCAAGTTACGAAATAATAGTTTTGTCGGCAAGTACACCGTTCTTGAAAGAGTCTTCCAAAATCTCAAATTAGACTTAGAAGACACAGATTACGAACAGGTTCCCTATGACAATACCGACAACAGAAATATAACTAGCTTAACAGACGAAACAACCCAATTTAAACAGGCATTACTCTCGCTTAATTATAAACAACAATCTAGATTATTTGAAGACTTCTGGGAGCTTGACACCCGGCATCAAATGGGTGCTTTTTTAGTTCGCGGAAAACCTTACAGCGGTCAGCGTTGGCTATTGCATCGGTTATTGGATGAATTTCGCCTTGATACAACAGCATATAAATTTCCGGTTCCGCTTACCCAACGGGAAGAGGTTTATATCGAAGATTTATGGAGGCAATTAAGCGATAAATTGCGACTTAACCGTAACGCTTCATTTGAGGAAATTGTGCAGCGTTTATATTGTTATTGGCAAGAAGGTACAGTAATTTTATCGCTGTAAAATTTTGACCGAATTTACGAAACAGAACACCAAATAAAATTATGGCAACCTTTGGTAACAACTCGTAAGCAGCATCCCGAACCTTGCAAGTCTTATTTTCTCATGTTTTTAGTAGATAATCGCGGCAATTTTGGAGAAGGCAGACTTGAATGGGCTAACCTGGAAACATGGCATTCAAATCAAATAATAGACTTGAAACCTATAGAAAAATTCTCAGAATTCATCATCACAAACTGGATTCAAGAATATAGATAACTCCTATCAAAATTGCTTCCCGAATCCTGCCATAACCCCAAATTAGGCAAAAATATTTGGCAAGACAGTCGCGAAGGTATCCCCCAATTAGTTATGCAAGAAATTTGCCAGCACTATCGTCATGACTGGTACAACTTGTCAAACAATTCGTAGGGTGCGTTAGCGAAGCGCGTAACGCACCAACCCAACTATCTGAACCAAAAAAACCATGCAAAACCACCTCCCGCAATGCAACCTAGAATACACCGGAGAAATCCTAGATCCTGCCTGTCCCTACCTTCCCAGTCAGGAATTACTAGAATCTGTAAAACTGGCAATTAACCTCGAACGACCCTTGTTACTCATGGGCGATCCCGGTTGTGGTAAAACTAAACTAGCCAGTGCGATCGCCTACGAATTTACTCAGAAAAATCAGGAGATATTGACAGCAGCGAATCTCCCAAACTATCCTTACGAACCTTGGTATATCAAATCCACCAGTCGCGGCAGAGATGGACTCTACATCTACGATTCTATTGCCCGGTTGCGCGATGCTCAACTAGCAGGAGTAAAACAACTCGAACCCGCAGGAATAGAACGCTTGAAAGATAAAACCCAAGCAGGTTATATCAAATTTGGTGCGTTGGTAAAAGCGTTTCAAAGCAAGTTACGCACCATTATTTTAATTGACAAAATCGATAAAACAGATATATAATTTACCCAAAAAATACTGTTATAAATCAAAAAAATACAAATACAATAAAAAAAAATTACCTCGCCAGATAAACTTACAGCAACCCCGATTGTAATTATTACCAGCAACGGTGAGAGAGATTTACCCAACGCTTTCTTAAGGCGCTGCTTTTTTCACTACTTTGAGCCGCCGAACGCTGAGGAACTGTATAATATTATCAAAGCTCATTTTGGAGAACAGTTACCGGAAATTTTAACTGAGGAAATTATCGAAACTTTTTTAGAACTGCGGGACAATACCGAGAAAGTTAGCAACAAGCGCATCAGTACCAGCGAATTGCTCGATTGGATAAAAGCACTGTTGCAATCCGATCTGAAACAAGTCCCCGAAAAACTCCAGGAAGGAATTCCTTTTTTAGGGACGTTGTTGAAAACTCCAGATGAGGTCAAACGTTATTGGAGACAACGCCGTGACAGTGAATGACCCTCACCTTTGGAAATTATATTCGGGACTGCGAACAGCAGGATTACCCTTGCGGCTAGAAGATTATCAACTATTGCTGCAAGCGGTTGAACGCGGGTTTCAGCCGAAAAATTATCAATAATTAAAGCAATTGTGCTGTCGTTTGTGGGTGAAGTCCCTGGCTGAGAAAAAGTGATTTGATGATTATTTTGAACTATATACAGAAGCTTGGATTCAAGCAGCAAAAATAATCCCTACTGCACCAGAATCAGAATTAAAGCCGCCACCTCAAACAGCGGCAGAAAGTATTGCTAAAACACCTCAGAATAAAACCCTTCCAACAACCGAAGTAACCGCAGAAATTGAAGTTGCGCAAGCTGTCCCCCAACAGATTCAAACAAATAGGCAAAATCTGGTTATTAAATTTAGCCTCAATCATGAATATTTTCCGGTCACGCGCAGGCAACTGCAACAAGGTTGGCGGTATTTGCGCTATCCAATGCGCTGCGGAATTCCGGCAGAATTAGATGTAGACGCCACTGTTAAACGCATTTGTCAGCAGGGATTTTTTCTCGAACCTGTCTTAGCTCCCAGTCGCGCGAACAAAATTGAATTAATTCTACTGATTGACCAAAGTAATTCGATGCTGCCTTTCCATAATTTAGCAGAGCGTTTAATCGAAACAGCTAGGGATGGAGAACGGGTGGGTCAGGTTAAAGTTTATTATTTTAATAACGCTATTCGTGATTTTCTGTATCTGCAACCGAACCTGGAACCGTTTAAAAAAGATAAAATTACTGACTTAACTATCCATTGGCATCAAACTCGAACGACGATTCTTATTTTCAGCGATGGTGGTGCAGCACGGGGAGGTTTCAATCCTGGCAGAATTAGATTAACTCGCGAGTTTTTTGGGCGGATTAAACCGACGGTAAAACAGGTGACTTGGCTTAATCCTATCCCGAATATTCGCTGGGGTGGCACAACTGCTGATGGCATAGCTGAATTTGTGCCAATGTTTGAATTTAGTTTATCTGGATGGCAAAAGACTATCGGGAATTTACGCGGACAAGGATTGAGGAGGGAAAAAGATACAAAACAGGAATTAGGCAGTGTTGATGGTGCGTTACGCTTCGCTAACGCACCCTACTTTGAAAGGGGTTTGGGTGGGGAAGATGCGCTCAAGTACGAAATTGCTGTGGGTCGGATTTGCTCGTTTGCTGACAGGGGAGATCATTATTTAGAACTTGCTTATCTGGCTGCTTTTCCTCTTGCCTTGACACCTGACTTACTTTACTACTTGCGGGCAAATTTTCAATTTGATTGCGAAGGAAATAGTTACGAAATTCCTTGGATAGGGATACCGGATTTATTGCTATCCAATCTTTGTCAACCGCGGGGGTATTGCTTGTATGAAATGGATAGTGCTGTCCGGCATTTATTATTAAAACACCTCAAATTAAATCCCAGATTTGGTAACGAACGGTTGAACCAGCTATCAGATGCCTTGCTGTTTTATATCTGGCAAGGTATTCCCGATGGGTCAGCCGCAGATTTTGGCGAAAATCCCCAATGGATTGCTTTAGCTTATACCCAACCAAACGAACTAGCGAGAGAATTGGCTTTAAAGTTGCAAGAACTTTATGCCGGGGATAAACAAGCTCAAATTCAGGCCGCTTCTTTGATAGCAACTTTTTCTGAACCTTTAGCAGAATCTAATTTTCAACCATTGCTGACTTTTGCCCGCGGTTTGGGGCGCTTGGCGAGGGGAAATCAAAATGGTGCTGACGAACAATTTAACCAATTGCCAGCAGAATTAACTCTTGCAGGGGTGAAGTTAAAAAAACCGGGTGGAATTAAACTGCAGACGTTTGATTTTGAGGGTGTTACTGTCAACTCGCGCGGGAAAATTGTGACGCGAGAAAGCAAGCAAGCAAGTTATTTTACCGAAGACTTAGGCAACAACATCACCCTAGAAATGGTTGCCATCCCCGGCGGCACTTTCCTCATGGGTTCGCCCAAAACTGAGGCAGAACGGTTTGAAGATGAAGATTCTCAACATTCGGTCAGCGTTCCGTCCTTTTTTATGGGAAAATACCAAATAACGCAGGCGCAATGGCAAGCTGTTGCTGCTCTGCCTAAAATCAACCGCGACCTTGAATCCAATCCATCTTATTTCAAAGGAGAAAACCTACCTGTAGAAAATGTATCGTGGTTAGACGCTGTTGAGTTTTGCGCTAGACTGTCGCAAAAAACTAAACGGGAATACCGCTTACCTAGCGAAGCAGAATGGGAATACGCCTGTCGTGCCGGAACTACGACTCCGTTTCACTTCGGCAAAATCATTACAACCGACCTAGCTAACTACAAAGGCAATTACACTGCTCCCAAAGGAACTTATCGAGGAAAAACAACTCCCGTTGGTAGTTTTGGTGTTGCCAATAATTTTGGGTTGTATGACATGCACGGGAATGTGTGGGAATGGTGTACTGATGATTGGCGCGACAATTATGAAGGTGCCCCCACAGATGGTAGTGCTTGGGGAATCAAATTAAATAATAATGATAATAATTCCCATGTGCGGCGTGGTGGTTCGTGGTACAACTATCCGAGGCGCTGCCGTTCGGCGTGTCGTAACAGTACCGATGCTGGCAACAGGAACCTCACCTTCGGTTTTCGGGTTGTTTGCTCCTCGGATAGGATATGATATTACGCAAAAAAATCGGTTTTCTAGGAAAAATCATGGCTTTGTAAGCTAGATATCTGTGCAGAAACCCGGTTTTTGGCTTCATTGTGGGTAAATTCTGAGATCTTGTAGTAGCACGGCGTCGATAAATTTTGATTTATACCCAAAGATTGTAAAATGCCGTGCTACTACAGCTGGAAATTGATTGAGGGAATGGGGCGGCGCCCAGAGAGAGAGGTGATGGAGGCGATGGAGGTGAGCAAGATCGGTAATTTCTTCCCCATCTGCCCCATTTTCATTCCCCGCGTCTGTTTTTCAATTCGCCGCGCCTGACGTTGCCGATGCCATCCGATATGATATTCCGCCAAAAAATCGGTTTTATAATCCTGAGATCTTGTAGTAGCACGGCGGCGATAAATTTTGATATTACCCAAAGATTGTAGGATGCCGTGCCCCTACAACCGGAAATTGATTGAGGGAATGGGGCGGCGCCCAGAGGGAAAGGTGATGGAGATCGGGAATATCGGTAATTTTTTCCCCATCTTAATTACCCGCATCTGTCGCATATAATATCACGCAAAAAAATCTTGCGATCTTGTAGTAGCACGGCGGCGATAAATTTTGATTTTACCCAAAGATTGTAGGATGCCGTGCCCCGGAGGCCGAAAATTGATTGAGGGAATGGGGTAGCGCGCCGAGGGAGGTGATGGAGGTGATGGAGGTGATCAACATGAGGAAGTAGAAGTAATTTCTTCCTCATCTTCCTCATCTTCTTCATCTTCCTCATCTTCCCCATCTTCCCCATCTTCATTCCCCGCGTCTTTGCGTCACCACGTCCTTAGCGTCCTCCCCTTCAAGCGCTCCAGGTAAGGTATGATTTTCAATGCAGAGCGCCGCTATGGGTTGCACCATTCCTGAAAATGTCAATGGATATAAACGAAAAAGAGTTACCAGAAACGCCGCGTTGGGTGCGCTTCGGAAATCAAGTCCGGGAAAATGTCCAAATTCTGGCTATTGCTTTGAGTCTGGCGCTGCTGATTCGCATCTTTGTGGCAGAACCGCGCTACATTCCCTCAGATTCTATGCTACCTACGTTACAGGTGGGCGATCGCTTAATCGTGGAAAAAATCTCCTACCGCTTCCATCCACCCGCCAAGGGCGACATCATCGTCTTTGAACCTCCCGCACCTTTGCAAACTCAACTGCAACTTCAGGGATACGCTAAAGATCAGGCATTCATCAAACGAACCATCGGCGAACCCGGAGAACAAGTAAGCGTCAAAAACGGCAAAGTTTATATTAATGAAAAACCCTTAGAAGAAAAGTATATAGCGGAGCCTCCTAACTATCAATGGGGGCAAAAAGAAGTACCAGACAATGAACTTTTTGTCATGGGAGATAACCGAAATAACAGCAACGATTCCCATATTTGGGGCTTTTTACCAAAACAAAATGTAATTGGTAAAGCCTTTTTTCGCTTCTGGCCTCTCAATCGGATTGGATTTTTGGTAATTGGTAATTGGTAATTGGTAATGTATTTTTCTGACAATTAGCTATTAGCTATTACCAATTACCAAATTAAAATCTTAGATAGTGCATTAATTTGCCGATCGTATCTCCTGGTAAGGATAAACGGCGTTGCAGATCTGCTAGATTGCGATATTGACCGCCTGCGGAGCGATTTTGCACGATCGCTTGTGCCAAAAATAAGTCAATAATGCGTATTTGGGTCAGCATTTCTACCGAAGCAGTGTATGGATTGATACGCCGATTTGTTGTATAAATACTTTCGTCATCGTAGTAATAAAAGCTTAAAACTGGTTCTAAATATTTTAAACTGGCGACGGGCAAGCCCAAGGCAGCGGCAATATCTTCGAGGCAGTAAAAACAAACACCAGCGTGACTGAGTTCTACAAGGGATCGCGCTTGATGAATCGACAGTCCTGGTAAGCGCAACCAATCATCTACCGTGGCTAGGTTTGCGTCTATTTTGATACCTAAAGACGAAGCGAGAGCAATTTCTTCCAGGGACTGCATTCGATAGTAAGGATCGTTAAGAAGGCGACGGCGCAACGACTGAGAACGAGGTATATTTCTAAAATGTGCTAGCCAATTAAACAATTTCATAGTTGGTTTGGTAATTAGTAATTGGTAATTGGTAATTGGTAATTGCTAATTGCTAATTGGTGGTAGGGGCTTTTGGATTCGGGTACAAATATTAAAACTGAAATGCGAAAAATAGTACAGTAGTAAATAGACTTTTTCCACTAGCAATTAGCCAGCAATTACCCAATTTAAAATCTTTCCAGTAATTGTCGGCGTTTTTGCTCAAATTCGTATTCGGAAATCAACCCTTCTTGGCGCAGGAGTTCTAACTGGCGCAAACCATCGGCAAGTGCATTCATCCGTTGTGAGTCTAGCGTCGATTTAAGTGCATTTTCTCCACCATCGAGATTGAAATTGCGGTCAAATTGATCGGCAGAAAGGACTAAATACCAAAATCCTTCAATCCCACTGGCGACGTGGGGAATAGGCGTCGGGGATAGAAGTAAGTATAAAACTCCCCACAGGGGTTGACCCAAATAAAACTTTTGACACTCCGCGAGCTAAAGCTGCGCGGATTCTCCAGATTTTCTGCCGTATTTGCTGGATTTCCGAATGTCAGCAACAGTATACTGAGTTAAGTCGCACAAACTTAACTGAATACTTGTTTGCTCATAGGCATGGTTCC